>JBAPWR010000522.1:0-4497 GCA_049283775.1 Thiobacillus sp. | reverse complement strand
GCGCCAGGGTAGTTTCGGCTCGCTGGGTACACGCTTCACCACCACCGGCCGCTCCAGGACGGCTTCGGGCGGACGAACGCTGCCAGGCAATCCGGCAATCAGGCTGGCCGGTTCCGGCTTGACCGGCAGGACGCCGCGTAGCGGCTGCAGCCGGGTTTGCGTGGTGTGCGTCAAACGGCGTGGCTTGTCGTCCCAGCCACCCCGGGTGAAACGCTCGCGGTGCGTGGCGACGACAGCGTTGCTCACCCGGCTGTTGACGTAGGTGATATGGGTGACGTTGATCACCGTAGTCTGCTTGACGACCACATTGTTGATCACCCTCGGCCCCCACCAGCCGCCCCACCAGGGTCGGCCGATGAAGCCCGGCCGTCCCCACCAGGGAAGCAGGGGTTCGCCCCAGCCCAGCGCTACCCAGGCCAGGCCCGGCGTGCCGAAACCGATACTGACCGACAGGCTTGGACCGAGGTCGAAAAATGCCACCAGCGCCGGCGCATACACGGAGACGCCGAACACCGGTCCCGGCGCCCAGGCCCAGTAACCGCCGATGAAGACCCAGCGCCCGTAGTGGAAGGGTGCCCAGCCCCACGGTGCGTCGTCGATCCAGGTCCACTCGTAGTACGGATCCCAGATCCAGCGGCCGCTGCTGTAAGGCGCCCATCCGACCGGCACCACCTCCGGCACCCACACCGGCCCGTATTCGGCAACCACGCGCCAGCGGCCATAGTGATCGAGATCGTAGGCACCGGCGACTCCGGGCGGCAGGTAGCGCTCGCTGACGGCGTCGAGCAGGCTGTCGGTGCGCTCGTAGTTCCAGCGATCCCAGCGGTCGGGGTCCGGGGCGACGTAGGTTTCGGCCCGCGCAACGCCGTCGCCGCGCACCACGATTTCCTCGGAAGGGTAAATGTTCATCGGCTGTCCGCCGGCCGGGACCATCACCGCGCGCCCGCCGCGCCGGGTGATGAAGTGCACCTCGCCGTCGACATCCACCCGGTAATAGCCGCTGCGGTCGATGGTGAACACCGCATTGGGGGTATTCACCTCGATGGCATGACCCGAGGGCAAGGTCCGCAGGTCGAAGGACACTCGACCCGTGGTGATCCTGAACTGGAGGAAATCGGCGGTCTGGGTAAGCAGGCTGAGCTGCGTGTCGCTGTCGGCGCGGACAAAAGCGCGGCCCCCGGCCTGCAGTTCGATGACGCCGCGGCTGCCGACATAGAGTTCATCGCCGGCGGCAAGCGGTATGTTGTGGCGTGCCTCGGCCCAGTCTTCCGCGCCGAAGCGCCAGAACGACACTTCCCCCTCGACGTAGCTCAGCCGCAGCGGAGTGATTTGCTGGGCAAGCGCGACAACACTGGACATCGCCAGCACCAACGCGAGCGAAAAGGCGGCAGCAAGTCTGGGCAATGTGTTCATGAGCATCCCCGAACGGTATGGGCAATGGAACTGCACGCGCTCCTGGCAATCGCACGCCAAGATCACGTCACCGACTTTCAGGGTAGCCAGAAAAGATGAAGGTTCAATTCCACCCGCGGAGCCGGGTGGAATCGAACCTCATGCATGGCAGGCCCACCGCACGCGGCGGTGACCTTCAGATAATGCGCCCCGGGGAGAAGGGGCGCGACAGGCGCTTAGAGCGGGCGCTTGATGGAGATGATGCCGCGCACCATGCCGGCCTGGTAACCGGTTGCCTTGTCGTTGGGATATTCGGCGGCGAGGCGAGCCTTGACGCCTTCAGGAATGGCTTCGCCGTGGCAGGTCAGGCAGACCGGCTGCACCGGCAGCGCCTTGGCGTAGCGGAACTGCTTGCCGCTGGAGGTCTCCACCACCTGCCAGGTGTCGAGGGTCTCGGGCTTTTCGCCGGCAGCCAGGCGCTTTTCCAGTCCGGCCTGAGCTTCGGCCTCCCACGCATCGGGGACGCCAGCCGGATTGCGGTTCTTCGGGCTGACCCGCTTGACGTCGAAGCCCGATGACTTCGACAGCGAAGCGGCGATAGCCGGGGCCTTTTCCTTGCACACGGCGATGGCGCCTTCCGGGCCCTGCGCGCCCATCGCCTGCTTGAGCTCGCCGCCGAGCTGCTGGATCAGCGAACCGGCGGTCTTGCGGGCCTCGGCCGCCATCGCCGCCTGTTCCTCGGCGGTCGGGCCGCTGGCGCAGCCGGCCATCAGCAGCACGGGCAGGGAGGCGAAAATGAGGGTGGTGTGCTTCATCTGCATGTCCTTTCTTTGTCGGGGGAAAATTCTGAACAACCAGTCCGGTCGGTTCACTGTGCCAGTCGGTCGCGGACGCGCTCGAGCATGGCCTTGGCTTCGCCGGCCACTTCCTTCATCACCGGGTTATCGGTCAGGCCGGCCATGAAGATGGGATCCTGGAAAGCAAAGCGCGTGGTGTTGTCGTCGACCGCCATCACGGCGACGCCGCAGGGCAACATCGATCCGGCATCGCGGTCGGATTCGATGACGCGGCGCGCGAGGCCCGGGGCGCAGGCACCGATGATGCGGTAGGGCGGCATGTCGTGGTCGAGCTTGGCCTTCATGATGCCCTGGACGTTGATTTCGGAAACGACGCCCATTTTTTCGGCGGCCAGCGCCTGGGTGAATTTTTCCATCGCCTGGTCGATAGGCAGGGGGACTTCTACGGTGAAAGCGAACATGGGAAACCTTTGTGGATATGCGAACCAGGGGAATTCTAGCAGTATGTTTGTACCGGGTCTTTATGTCGGAGGAAAGCTGTTTTAGAGTTTGGACATGAGCATCGAATGCTACGCCCAGCGCCTCCTCAACCCGTTTCGCGGAGTGGTTCACACGATCCGCTACAAGTCTGCGGAAGCCGTGACCACCGATGGCGTCGAATGGGACATCTATGTAGCCAACGACGCGCTGCTCGATGGTCTGGGGCGGGCGGGCAAGCGCGCGCAGATCTCCGACATCCGCTACGGCCACTGGTCAGCGGAAAAAGGGCTGAAACGCGGCCCGCTATATCCGTCGGATGATTTCCTGCGCCTGGAAGAGATGGGGGCGGTGGTCTACGAACACCTGCTGCGGGTCCACCGCGATGTGCCGTTCCGCTTCCGCGACCAGTTCGAGCTCTGGCTGCTCGACCGCAACGACCAGCCGCTGGCCCTGCTGCACAGCGTGCGCAACGACAGCGAGACCGACACCCGGCCGCCGCTCGACTGGCGTGCCGGCATCGCCGCGCAGGAGAAGTTTCGCAGCGATGCCGTGCCCGGTCTGGACGAACCGGCCGGCGTCTATCTGACCCGTTACGTCAATTCGCTCGCCGGCACCAGCGTGCAGTGGTTCCGGCGCTCGGACGACGGTGCCGGGCTGGGGATGCACCTGATCCGCGGCGACGCCGCGCTGCAGGGCCGGGTGCTCGAAGCCGAGTCCTTTCCCCTGCTGTTCATTTCAACCACAGAAATGGATGCGACGCATTGCCGGCTGGTGCGCGACTACCATGCCTGGCAGGCGCCGTGGATGCTGCAGCTGGAACATCTCGACAGCGCCACCCGCAGCGAACTGGAAAGCCACGCCCGCCAGCAGGCCGAAATGCTCGATCGCCATTGCCGGCTCTACCCGCAGGTCATCGACCGCATGATGCTGCAGGCGGCGCGGGTGGAAGCGGCGCTGCTGCGCAGCCAACCGGAAAAAAGGCAGGGCGAGGAAGTCGTACCGATGTATTACATCGAGCTGACCGCCGGCGAGGGCGAGTAGGCCGGTACCGGACAGTCTTCTTTGCAGGCACCCCCGGGTGCCTTGTCGATCTGCCTCGAGCTTATCTGGCGACGCTGAGGATCGCGCTGGCGAGCGTCTCGGATGCACCGAGATGCGGGGTCAGCCGCACCTGCACGCCAGGATGCTTGGCAGAGAACTCGTCGATGGCCTCGGGGATGTCCTGCGCCACGTGCGTACCGGCCGCGAGGAAGTAGGGAAACGCCACGATGTCCTTGGCACCGCGCTCCGCTAGCGCAGCCAGTCCGTCACCGATGCTCGGCTCCGCCAGTTCCAGAAAAGCCGTCTCGACATGCTCGTAGGCATCGCCGCCCTGCGCCCGCACCTGGTCGGCGAGCTGGCGGACTTCGTCGTTGGAGGCGGCACGGCGGCTGCCGTGGGCGATGATGAGCAAACTGGGCATGGCGGGATTCTCGTGAAGGGTTGACGGCAGACTGAGCCGATTTTAGCCGCGCAGTTCCCCGTCGGATGAAAGCCTTGGCTGAATTGCCACTCCGAACCGGGACATCGGCAGCTATTGTCAGCAAGCCAGGCTTGCGAAGTCACTCAGCTCAGGGTTCCCAACCGAGCTGCAAGCCGGGAGGGCCGGCGTTGTTTCAGTCGACGGCTAGACGCGTGCCGGCTCGAAGGTGGCATCGAGGTTCTGGTCGTCGCAATAGTCGAGGAAGTTGCCGCGCAGTGTCGCGATATGGGCGTCGGCGGGAATGCCCAGGGTCATGCGCACGGCGAACATCGGCGCGCCGGTATGCGGTGCGGGATAGGTCTCGGT
>JBAPWR010000521.1:0-1829 GCA_049283775.1 Thiobacillus sp. | reverse complement strand
GCCGAAGTTGCCCTGGGCGACACAGACTTCGCATACCGGATCAGACTGGCTGGTGCCGTGGTCATCGAGGTGGCTCAGGGTGTGGGCGAACGCGGCCGCCTGACCGAACATCAGGGTCAGGGCGAAAAGCCAGGAAAGCAGGCGGCGCGTCGACATGGACAGCATTCTAATGTTTGTGCGGGCCGGGCGGCGGTACCGGATCGTAGCCGTGGCCGCCGCCCGGGCGGCAGCGGCCGATACGTTTCGCGGCCAGCCAGCTGCCCTTGAGCGCACCGTGCTTCTCGATGGCTTCCTTGCCGTATTCCGAGCAGGTCGGCAGAAAGCGGCACTGGCGGCCGAGCCAGGGCGAAAGCGCCAGCTGGTAGAAGCGGATCGCGCCAATCAGGAATCTTTGCGCCAGGTTCATCTCTGCACACTGTCCTTGAACATGGTTTCGCCGCTTGCCGCGCCGCTGAAATCGGCCAGCAGCCTGGAGACGAATTCGGGATCGAGGTCGCGCACGATGAAAACGAAGCGGCTGCGGTGATCGTCATCGGGCCAGGCGTCGAGCCTTACCTCGGGGTACAGCACGTGCTGCACTCCGTGCAGCACCACCGGTTGCGCTTCACCCTGCAGGTTGACGATGGCCTTGAAGCGCAGCAGGTTCTCGGCGCGGAACGAGGTCAGCATGCCGAGCGCGGCCTGCAGGCCGTAGCGGTCGATCGGTGTGTCGAGCACGACGGAAAAGGAACGGATGCGGGCATCGTGCGGGGCCGCTGCTGCGGATTGCGGCTTGCCGCCGAGTCTGCTGGCGGTGGCCGGACGATAACGCTGCGGCTTCAGCCAGCGCATCACTTCCAGCGAGCGGGTCTCGGCGTTCCACAAACCCAGGTTTCCGATCGTCGCCGGATCGAGTTCGCCATTCGTCACCGTGACGATATCGGCCGCCGGATTCAGCGTTGCCAGCCGCTCGCGCAAGGCCGCAACTGTTTCTGCGGGAGCGAGGTCGGTCTTGGTCAGCAGCAGCCTGTCGGCGACCGCTACCTGCTTCACCGCCTCGGCGTGCTCGTCCAGCTGGCCCATGCCGAACAGCGCGTCGACGGTGGTGACCACACCGTCGAGGCGGAAGCGTGCGCGCACCCAGTTGTCGTGCAGCAGGTTGTCGAGCACCGGCACCGGGTCGGCGACGCCGGTGGTCTCGATGATGACCCGTTCGAACGCCGGGATGTCGCCTTTCTGGCGCGCCATCCACAGATTCTTCAGCGTCGGCGACAGGCTACCGGAGATGGTGCAGCAGACACAGCCGCCGGAGAGCAGCGCCATCGGCCCTTCCATCTTCTGCAGCAACTGGTGGTCGATTGCGACCTCGCCGAACTCGTTCATCAGAATGGCGGTGCGCGGCAGGGTGCGCACGACATGGTTCAGCAGCGTGGTCTTGCCGCTACCCAGAAAGCCGGTCAGCAGGGTGATGGGTATCGGGTTGTCCACGTCAGGCCGGGCGGGGTGAAACCATGCGGAATACAGGGATGCAGCGATCGGCGTTGCCGCCGGTTCAGGCGCGCATCTTCTCCAGGACTTCGTGGCGCTCCTGCGCCTCGATGGAATATTCCGCGGTCGGCCGCGCCAGCAGCCGGGCGATGCCGATCGGCTCGCCGGTTTCCAGGCAATAGCCGAATTCCCCCGATTCGATCCTCGCCAGGGCGCTGTTGATCTTTTTCAGCAGTTTGCGTTCGCGATCGCGAACGCGCTGCTCGAGGATGTGCTCCTCCTCGACCGTGGCACGGTCGTTGGGATCGGCGAAGTTTTCGTTCTCCTTCAGGTGCAGGCCTGTTTCGCGCGCGTTGCCGAGC
>JBAPWR010000520.1:0-9855 GCA_049283775.1 Thiobacillus sp. | reverse complement strand
CCTTGTGTCGGCAGGTAGGCAAGCTGGGCGGCATTGGCTTCAGCCAGTTCGCGTGCCAGGAACAGACCGAGGCCGGTGCCCTGGGCGTCGGTGGTGAAGAAGGGTTCGAACAGCTTGTCGCGATGTTCCGGACTGACCCCCGGGCCATCGTCACGAATGGTCAGATGCAGCAGCGAACCCTGCTGCTCCAGGCTCAGGTGCAGGCTGCCGGCCTGCTTGCGGCTGTAGCGCCAGGCGTTGCGCAGCAGATTCCAGACGATCTGGCGCAGGTGATCGGGGTCGAAACTGAAGCGGGCGGAATCGGGCATAGTCACTATGACGGCTTCCGCAGGAATTTCTTCAGCCTGGCGGATTTCCTCGATCAGGGTCTGCAAGCCTGTTTTGTCGAAGCTGGCCGGCTTGATGCGGTCGCGGCGGTTGAGCGTCAGCACTTCCTCGACCAGGCGGTTGAGGCGCTGGGCGTTGTTTTCGATGATTTCGGGCAGACGCGACTGCGAGTACTGGTCTTCCTCGCGCAGCAATTGCGCGGCGTGGCTGATGGCGGAGAGCGGGTTGCGGATCTCATGCGCGATGTTGGCGGTCAGCCTGCCGAGTGCCGCCAGCTTGAGGCGCTGGGCGGCCTCCTCAGCCTGGCTGATGTCCTCGAGGATGAGCACCTGGCTGTCGTCCTGGGTGGCGAGCGGGATGCACCTGACACGAACGCGGCCTGCCAGGGTGGTCAGCGGGATGGCGGGCTTTTCCGATTGTCCGCCGCAGCGCGACAAGGCCTCTGCCAGTTCGGGCGCGCAGTCCTGCAGTCGGGTCTGTCCCGGAACCCAGTCGAATCCGCCCCCCAGCAGCTTCAGCGCACGCGGGCTGGCGTGCCGCAGGGTGCCGTCTCCCTGTACCGCGAGCAGTCCGTCGGGCGAATTCTCGATCGCCAGCGCATTGATGCGGTTCAGCAGATCGAGTTGCTCGGCCTGTTGCGCCGCCAGGGTTTCCGAGCGCAAGGCCCGCTGCGTCAGCCCGTGCGCCAGCAGGCCGGTGGCGAAATAGCCCATGCACAGCAGGCCGATCTGGAAAAAGCTGTCCGCCCCCTGATTGTCGCTGAGCAGCATCAGGCCGTGCTGCAGCAATACCGCAATCGATGCCAGGGCCGCGTAGAGCAGTGTCAGCCGGCCGCTGCCGACCAGTCCACCGGAGGCGATGGAAATCACCAGCAGCAATCCCAGCCCGCCGGCGAGGCGGGGGCTGGTCGACATCAGCAGGACGACGAACAGGATGTCGGCGACGATGTGGGCGCTGAGCTGGACCTGGAACTTCGGCCAGCGGGCCCGGATGCCGAGCACGAAAAGCGCCGCGATGATCAGGTAGGAAAACGCGTAACTGGTGTAGCGATCGCCGGCACCGCTCCGGAACAGTTCGGAATCGCCGAACAGCAGGCCGGTGAACGCCAGGGCCACCGCCAGGGTCAGGCGATAGAGGTTGAAGTAATCGAGACTGCGCCAGTGCGACGCGTAAAAGCCGGGGGTCGTCGGCCGCCCGTTGGCAGTGGGTGTCGCCCCCGAGATCACTGCGGTCCCAGTTTCTGGTGCTCGATGCTGCAGTAGAACTGACCTTTGCTGAAGATCGCTTCGCTACGCGGCAGGTTGACCCCGCAGTGAGCACATTTGACCATGTCCTCGGGCGCCTTGACCTCGGGATGCCGCGGCGGCCCCCCCACCGAGCGGCTGTATTTCTTGAGGATGCCATAGGCGATCAGGCCGACGACGAGGAGGAGGAGAATCTTCAGCACGCAGTGCTCCGTAGCGAGGGGGTATCAGGGGTCGGATTGGGCGGGGCATCACCTGGCGGCCGCCCTGCCGACGACAGGCGGGAATGTTACCTCATCGGCCGGCGATACGGCCGCCCGCCGCCCGCTGAGTCGTGCCGCGGCAGGGATGGAGCGGAGCCGGGGGATCGGGGTCATTCGGCACGCAGTGCCTCGACCGGATCGAGGCGGGCGGCGCGCATCGCCGGGACGACGCCCGCCGCAAGGCCGATCAGCACCGACACCAGCAGCGCCCCGATGGCATAGTCCCACGGGGTATTGACCGGCAGCCCGCTGACTGCGGTTTTCAGCAGCCAGGCGATGCCGAGGCCGATCGCCAGTCCGCCGAGGCCGCCGAGCGTCGACAGTAGCGTCGATTCCATCAGGAACAGGGTGCGGATGCGCGCCCGCGTCGCGCCGAGCGCGGTCAGCAGACCGATTTCGGCGACGCGCTCGGCCACCGCGATGTGCATGAGCGTGACCATGCCGACCGCGCCGACCAGCAGCGAGATGCCGCCGAGCGCCGCCACCGCGAAAGTCAGCACGTCGAGCACCGTGCCGAGGGTGTCGAGCATCTGCTGCTGCGGCGTCAGGGTGAAATCCTCGCGCCCATGGCGCGCCACCAGGATGCGGCGCACGTCCTCGACCACGGCATCGAGCGGCGCGCCGGGGCGATAGGCGACGTGGATCTCCATCACCCCCTCGCGATTGAAGACCTCCAGCGCGCGAGCGGTAGGGATGTAGACGGTGTCGTCGAGGTCGAAGCCGAGCACCTGGCCCTTGGGCGCCATGACGCCGACGACGCGGAAGCGGTGGCTGCCGACCTGCAGGATGGCGCCGAGCGGATTGGCGCTGCCGAACAGCTCGCTGCGCACCTTCGCGCCCAGCACCGCATAGGCGCGCGGATTGCGCGGATCGTCGGGGGGAAGGAACTGGCCGACCGCCACCCGCATGTTGAAGGCGCGGGCAAAATCCGGCCCTTCGCCGTATACCGTCACCCGCCGGCTGCGCCCCTGGGCACGGATTTCCGCGTTGCCCATCACTCCGGCGTTGGTGTAGAGCGCGTAGGGCGAAGCCTGCAGCGCCAGCGCGTCCTCCACCGTCAGCAGCCGCGCGCTGCCGATGGCGCCGACCGAAGCGCCGTGGGTGCTGGTCTTGCCCGGGCTGACGTTGAGGATGTTGGTGCCGAACTGAGTGAACTCGGCCAGCACGAAGCGATGGATGCCCTCGCCGATCGAGGTCAGCAGGATCACCGCGGCGATGCCTACCGCGATGCCGCTGGCCGAGAGGAAGGTGCGCAACCGGTGGGCAGTGAGAGCGTGCAGGGCGAAGCGCAGTGTGTCGGCGAGGTTCATGGTTAAAACCTCCCTAACTGCGAAGGGCGCGAAGGAACGCGAAGGAGAGCAACATCACTCGTAACAGCCTGTCTCTTGATCACTTCCGCCGATTTTCCAGCTGATGGAGGACGAAGGTTCTTTGCATTTCCTTCGCGGTCCTTCGCGCCCTTAGCGTTAAAAGATCTGGTCAATCTCATTTGCCGCTCAATGCCAGCACCGGGTCGAGGCGGGCGGCGCGGGCGGCGGGCAGCAGGCTGGCGAGGATACCGGTGACCAGCGCGGTGGCGACGCCTGCCACGCTGGCCCAGGCCGGCGGCCAGGCCGGCAGCAGCGGGTAGGCCAGCCGCAGCATCAGGCTGCCGGCATGGCCGAGGACGAAGCCGATCGCGCCGCCTGCCAGAGAGAGCCAGACCGCCTCGGCGAAAAACAGTTTGCGGATGTCGGCGGCGGGCGCACCGATAGCCTTCAACAGGCCGATTTCCGATGTGCGCTGGGTGACGGCGACCAGCATCACGTTCATCACCAGAATGCCGGCCACCGCCAGGCTGATCGCGGCGATGCCGGCCACCGCCAGGGTCAGTGCGCGCAGGATGCGATCGAAGGTCGCGAGCACCGCGTCCTGGGTGATGACGGTGACGTCTTCCTCGCCATCGTGGCGCAGCTTCAGGGTATGGCTGATGGCGGCCTTGGCGGGTTCGATGTCGTTGCGGCTGCGCGCTTCGACCAGGATGCGGAACAGGTTCGAGGTATTGAACAGCTCCTGGGCGTAATCGATCGGGATGATGACGATTTCATCGCTGTTGAATCCCATCGACTCGCCCTGTGGCGCGAGTACGCCCGATACCAGGAAGCGGCTGTCGCCGAGCCGCACGCGCTGGCCGATCACCTTGCCGTCGGGGAAGAATTCGCGGGCCAGCTGGCTGCCCAGCACGATCTGCGCGCTGCGTTCCGAGCCGTGGGCGAGGAAGCTGCCCTGTGCCAGCTTCATGTGGCGGATCGGCAGCAGTTCGGCATTGCTGCCGAGCACCGTCACCTCGCGCAGGCGCCCGGCGGATGACAATTCGGCGACCCCGACATTGAGCGGCGCGTAGCGCCTGACCTGCGGCAAATGGCCGATGAAGCGTGCGTCCTCCAGGGTCAGGTCGCGCGGGGTCTGGCCGAGCGCAGCCCCGGGAAAACCGCCCGAAGTCTCGGCGCGTCCCGGCAGGACGATGACCAGATTGGTGCCGAGCGAGGAAAACTGCCCCACCACATAGCGCCGCGCACCGTCGCCCAGCGCGGTCAGCACCACCACCGCCGCCACCCCCAGCGCCATCGCCAGCACGATCAGCAGGGAACGGGTGCGGTAGCTCGTCACCGTGCTGAGCGAAAGCTTGAGGGTGTCGACGTAGGTCATCTCTCGTCGGCGACGATTTCGCCGTCGCGCATGGCGATATGGCGCTGCGCGCGCGCGCCGAGTTCGCGGTCGTGGGTGACGACGATCATCGTGGTTCCGGCCTGGTTAAGGGTTTCCAGCAAGGCCATAACCTCGGCGCCGATGCGATGGTCGAGGTTGCCGGTCGGTTCATCGGCGAGCAGGGCGGTCGGGCGCAGGATGGTCGCGCGTGCGATCGCCACCCGCTGGCGCTGTCCGCCGGACAGCTCGGCTGGTCGGTGGCGGGCGCGGTCGCGCAGGTCGAAGGCGTCGAGGGCGGCCTCGACGCGCGACTTGCGCTGGTCCACGGCGATGCCCTCGAGGATCAAGGGCAGCTCGATGTTCTCCGCCGCAGTCAGGCGCGGCACCAGATGGAAGGACTGGAAGACGAAGCCGATCTTCTCCCGTCGCACCCGTGCGCGCGCGGTCTCGGACAGCTCGGTGACATTGGTGCCGTCGAGCTCGTAGCGTCCGCTGTCGGGGCGGTCGAGCAGACCGACGACGTTCAGCAGGGTGGATTTGCCGGAACCGGACGGACCCATGATCGAGACGTATTCGCCCGAGGCGATGTCGAGCGTGACGGCATTGAGCGCGCGCACCTCCTGGTCGCCCATGCGGAAGACGCGGGTGATTTCGGACAGGCGGATCACGG
Organism: Thiobacillus sp.; assembly: GCA_049283775.1. Classification (GTDB taxonomy): domain Bacteria; phylum Pseudomonadota; class Gammaproteobacteria; order Burkholderiales; family Thiobacillaceae; genus Thiobacillus. The sequence goes on along the minus strand of JBAPWR010000520.1, from coordinate 4,663 downwards.
GGACGCCTTGGCCCTGACCCTGACGCCGGCCTTGACCGCTTCCTCATCGAAAGACAGCAGCACCCGGTCGCCGGCGACCAGCCCGCCGAGGACCTCGGTATAGGCCCAGTTGGCGAGGCCGGTCGTCAGTTGGCGCGTTTCCAGGCGGTCGTCCTTGCCCAGCGCCAGCACCGTGCCGTCCTGCTGGATCGCCTGGGTGGGCACGCGCAGCACCTCGTCGCGGCGTTCGATGATGACTTCGACGTCGGCGCTGTAGCCGACCAGCAGGGCCACGTCGGGCGGGGTATCGAAATCGGCTTCGACATCGACGGTGCGCGCCTGCTTCTCGACTTCGGTGACATAGGGCGCGATGCGCCGCACCTTGCCGGTGAAAGCCCGGCCGGGCAAGGCGTCGAGGGTGATGCGGGCGGGCTGGCCGGCCTTCAGCCGCGGCGCGTCCACCTCGTCCATCGGCGCACTGACGTAAAGACAGGTGTCGTCGATCAGGTCGACCGCCGGCGGGGTGGGGATGCCGGGCGGCGAGGGCGTGGTGAACTCGCCGACCTCGCCGGTGACCCGTGCGACGATACCGGCGAACGGCGCGCTGAGGGTGGTGCGCTCGAGTCCGGCGAGGGCGACGCGGATCTGCGCCTGTGCGCGCTTGACGTCGGCCGCGAGCGCATCGCAGTTGGCCTGACGGGCGCGCGCCTCGGCGCGGGTGTCTTCGACGCGCTGCGGGCTGACGAAGCCGCGGCTTGCAAGCTGCTCGGTGCGCGCCGCATCGCTGCGTGCGTTCTCCGCCAGGATGCACGCTTCGCGGCGGCGCTGCTCACTGGTCGCCAGCTGGCGGGTGGCGAGCTCGCGCTGCGCAGCCAGGTCGCGGCTCCATAACTCGAGCAGCGGCTGTCCGGCCTTGACGCGGTCGCCTTCCTTGACCCACAGGTTGACGATCTGTCCGCCCAGCACCGGTGCAAGCTTGGCGCGGCGGCAGGCCTTGATGGTGCCGGCGCGGGTGTTGACCACGGTGGATTCGACCGGGCCGCGCTCGATGCTGGCGAGTTCCACCTCGGGCAGATCAGGCCGGGTGAAGTGCCAGCCCGCGAAGGCGAGCGCGGCAACAGCGATCACGACGAACAGGAGGCGCAGCAGGGATTTCGTTTTGAGCATGATCGGCAGGGGTGGCGGCAAGCGGGTCAATGTAACATTCGACTCCGTCGAAAACCATCGTTCCCGACGCCAGCGAATGCCGTCGGCCGGCGCGATCAGGCAGTCTGGCTGTCGTCGCCTGGACTCACCGTGCGGAAGCCGGCAAACGGGTCGCGGCGATGCGGCAGGTAGAAATTGCGCAAGCCCGGGCGCCGCAACTGCGGGTCGGTGAAGGGTCCCGCGCCACGCAATTCCTGGTGACTGTGGAACCAGGGCTGGGAGTAGTCGCGGTAGGGATCGGGCGCGAATCCCGGGTAGGGCGCGAAGGCATCACGCAGCCATTCCCAGCCTGCGCCCCAGCGGAAATCGGCTGCCGCGGTCGCGGCCAGCCATTGTCCCGCGCTCGGCAGCTGGCGCCCCAGCCAGGCTGCACAGGCCTCGGCTTCGTAGCGGTTGAGGTGCAGTATCGGTGCATCCGCATCGACCGGCGTCCAGCGCTCGAAACGGCGTACCTGCCAGTCCCCGTGGTGCCTGCGCCAGTACAGCGGGTGCTCGGCACGGTTCGCGCTGCGCCAGTTCCATCCCTCATCGCTCCAGCCTGCACGGCGCTGATAGCCGCCGCTGTCGACGAATTCGGCGAACAGGCCTTCGGACAGCAGGCCGCTGTCGACGTCGAATGCCGGCAGCGCAAGCGGATGGCGCCACTTTTCGTTGTCGAAGATGAATCCTTCGTCGCTTCCGCTGCCGAGCAGGATCTCGCCCGCGGAAATTCTCAGGCGCGCGGCGGGAGCAGGCTCGACTGACTGGGCCGCGCGCTGCGGCGGGGCATAGCCGAGGTTCTGGAAGGCCATCCGCCAGGCTTCGATATGCATCAGTTCGTGATACAGGCAAAGCTCGGCGAAATACGCCAGCTCGTCGCTGCAGTCCTCGTGCAGTCGAGCGGTCACGGCCTCGGTGACGCGCGCGGCGTAGTCGTCCACTTCCTGCGGTTGCAGCAGGGGCAGATCCCAGCGTGTTTCGTGGGCGACGCTGGAGGAGTCGTAAAGGGCATCGGCGTCGCGCAGCATGCTGGGTGCGCAACGGCCTTCGGGCAACTCCCGCAGGCACCAGCGTTCCTGGAACCAGACGATGTGGCCGTATTCCCACAAGGGCGGATTCAGATGCTCGGCGCGCGGGCCGAGCCAGCCGCCCTGCGGCAGGCAGTCGATCAGCGTGCGCAATTGCCGGCGCGCCTGGGCCAACCGGTCGATCAGCTGCTGCGGCGTGTATCCGCTGGTGGGGCGTGTCATGTTGATAAGCTTGGAGACATGAAATCCATTCTAGTCTCGCACCCGGGCGCTTATCACGCACTGCTGCAGCGACCCGGATTCGCAAGCATGCGGGGCAGCTTTCATTCGGGTTACTATCTCCGGGCAAACGGCCGTGCCCTGCCAGCCTTTCGATCCGCGACGAACGGATTCAGCGTGGCCCGGCCAGACTTTCGGGCCCGCGTGCGAGCGTGCGGCAGTTCAGAACTTCTTCAGTGAATCCGGACCATGAACGACCCCACTTCCAACGAACCCCTGCGGCTGACCCAGTATTCCCACGGCGGCGGCTGCGGCTGCAAGATCGCCCCTGCGGTATTGCGCGACATCCTCGCCGATACCCCGTTCGCCTCGCACCTTGCCGAGGCCTATCCTGACCTGCTGGTCGGCATCGAGCACGGTGATGACGCCGCGGTCTACCGGCTCAACGACGATCAGGCGATCGTCGCGACCACCGACTTCTTCATGCCCATCGTCGACGATCCTTTCGAGTTCGGCCGCATCGCCGCGACCAATGCGCTGTCCGACGTCTATGCCATGGGCGGCCGGCCCCTGTTCGCCCTGGCCATCGTCGGCATGCCGATCGGCAAGCTGCCGAACGAGGTCATCCGGCAAATCCTCGCGGGCGGCGAATCGGTGTGCCGGCAGGCCGGGATACCGATCGCCGGCGGACATTCGATCGATGCCCCGGAGCCGATCTATGGACTGGTCGGCATCGGTGTGGTCGATCCGCGCCGCGTCAAGCAGAATTCCGGCGGCCAGGCCGGCGACGTCCTGATCCTCGGCAAGCCGCTCGGGGTGGGCATTTACAGCGCCGCACTGAAAAAGGGTGCACTCAGCCCGGAGCAGTATGCCGCGATGATCGCCGCCACCACCCAGCTCAACAGCGCGGGCGCCGACCTGGCTGCGCTCGATGGCGTCAACGCGATGACCGACATTACCGGCTTCGGCCTGCTCGGCCATCTGCTGGAAATCACCCGCGCCTCGAATCTCGCGGCACGCGTCGAACTGTCACGCCTGCCGCTGCTGCCCGGCGTGAGCGAACTGGCGCAGAACGGCCACGTCACCGGCGCCAGTCAGCGCAACTGGGCGAGTTATGGTGCCGAGGTGATGATCGCCGACGACATCGCCGAGCCGCAGCGCGCCGTGCTGACCGATCCGCAGACCAGCGGCGGCCTGCTGGTGAGCTGTCGCCCCGAACTGCGCGAATCGGTGCTGGAAGCGTTCCATCGCCATGGTTTCGAGCGGGCGACCGAGATCGGCGAATTGCAGCCTGGCACGAACGTCTCGATCGTCGCCTAGGGGCAGGTGCGGATGACCTTCCGTTTTGTGGAGTTTCCCTCCGCAGGCGACGCCTTTCGCAGCGAGGTGCTGCTGGGGCTGGCGGCCAGTCCCAAATCGATTCCGCCCAAGTACTTCTACGACGAAACCGGCTGCCGCCTGTTCGAGGCGATCTGCCTGCAACCCGAATACGCCCTCACCCGCACTGAACAGGCGCTGATGGCGTCAAAATTGCCCGGGATGGCCGCCGCCATCGGCACCGTCGACTGCATCGTCGAACCGGGTGCGGGTGATTGCAGCAAGGTCAGGGCCTTGGTCGACGCGCTGAACCCTGACCACCTGCTGGTGCTCGACATCGCCGGCAGCACACTTGCAACGGCGGCGGCGTCGCTCGCCGCGGATCATCCCGGAGTGCAGGTCACCGCGCTGGGAATGGTTTTCATTCATGCCCTGGACGAGGCGCACGCCTATCTGCCGCCGGGTCGGCGGCTTGTCTACTATCCGGGTACCAGCATCGGCAATTTTTCGCCGCTCGAGGCGGCTGCCCTGCTCGGGCGTTTTCGCCAGCTGGCGGGCGAGGAAGGCCAGCTGCTGATCGGCTTCGACCTGAAGAAAGACCCCGACCTTCTGCATCGCGCCTACAACGATGCCGCCAGGGTGACCGCCGCTTTCAATCTCAATCTCCTGCAGCGCCTGAACCGCGAACTGGGCGCGGATTTCGATTCCGGAAAATTTCGCCATTACGCCTTCTACAACCCGGTCCAGGGGCGCATCGAGATGCACCTGGTGAGCCTCGCCGGGCAGAGCGTCAGCGTGGCGGGTCAGCGTTTTCATTTCCATCTCGGCGAAACGCTGCTGACCGAGCATTCCTACAAGTTCCGCTGCGACGAGTTTGCCGCGATCGCCTCGAGCGCTGGCTGGAATCTGAAGGGCGAGTGGCAACAGGATGGATT
>JBAPWR010000519.1:0-12876 GCA_049283775.1 Thiobacillus sp. | reverse complement strand
GATCCGGAAGTCAGGGGCGTCCTCGGGCTGGTGATCGCGAGCTGTCTTGGCATCAGCCTCTACGTCTGGCAGGCCGGCGTCTATCCGGAGTTCCTGACCGCGCTGCGGCATGTCAGCTTCAACCTGGTGTCGCTTGCCACCGATTGCGGTTTCGCCAGCACCGACTTCGGCAGCTGGCCGATTTTTGCGCCGATGTGGATGCTGTTGCTGAGCTGCATCACCGCGAGCTCGGGTTCCACCGGCGGCGGACTGAAAATGATCCGCGCGGTGCTGCTGTTTCGCCAGGGTGTGCGTGAACTCGAGCACCAGTTGCATCCCGCCGCGCGCCTGCCGGTCAAGATCGGCGGCCACGCCGTGCCCAACCAGATCGTCTTCGCAATTCAGGCCTTCGTCATGATGTACGTCGCCACCATTGTGGCGATGACCCTTTTGCTGCTGGCCAGCGGACTCGATTTCGTCAGCGCGTTTTCCGCCGTCATCGCCTGCATCAACAACGCTGGTCCCGGCCTCAATGAGGTCGGCCCGGGAACCAACTACGCCAGCCTCAACGACTTCCAGACCCGGGCGCTCGCATTGACCATGCTCCTCGGGCGGCTCGAGCTGTTCACCGTATTCGTGTTGTTCACCCCCTCCTTCTGGCGTGGTTGACGTCGAGCGCTGGTAACATCGCGCTAATCGAAGCCTGTCTGCCGCAAACGGCAGCGCTTCCCAACGCCAACCCTGCCCGCAAACGGCAGAGGGACAAACGAAACGCCCAGGTCGATTCATGTCGCAAATACTGCCGGTCGTCCACATCCTGTCGAAGGTATTGATGTTGTTTTCAGCGGCCTTTCTGCTGCCGCTGGCGATCTCGCTCGGGCTGGAAGACGGCGCGTACCGGGCCTACGATGAGGCGATCGCCGCCACCTTCCTCTCCGGCGTGGTGCTGTGGCTTTTTTCCCGCCGCGGCAAACGCGAATTGCAGACGCGGGACGGCTTTCTGCTGGTGGTGATGATCTGGACGACCCTGCCGGTTTATTCGGCGATACCGCTGTTGTCCTACATGCCCGAGCTCAGCTTTACCGATGCCTATTTCGAGGCGGTGTCGGGGCTGACCGCCACCGGGGCGACGGTGCTCTCGGGACTCGATAACCTGCCGCCCTCGATCAACGTCTGGCGTACCCAGATGCACTGGATCGGCGGCATGGGCGTGATCGTGCTGGTGGTCGCGGTGCTGCCGATGCTGGGAGTCGGCGGCCGACAGCTGTTCAAGGCCGAGACGCCGACTCCGATGAAGGACAGCAAGCTCACCCCGCGCATGGCCGAGACCGCCAAGGGGCTGTGGCTGGTGTACGCGATCATCACCGGCTTCTGCATTCTGGCACTGTGGCTCGGCGGCATGAGCTGGATCGACGCCCTGGTGCATGCCTTCAGCGTGATGAGCCTGGGCGGCATGTCCTCGCACGACGCCAGTCTGGGTTATTTCGACTCCGTCACGCTGGAAATCATCGTCATGGTGTTCGCGCTGATTGCCGGGATCAGTTTTTCCACGCACTTCATGGCGTTCCGCATGCGCAACCTGATGGCTTACCGTTTCGACACGGAAATCCGCTGGTTCTTTGGCGTGCTCGGTGTCAGCATCCTCGGGCTGACCTTCTATCTGTTGTACAAGGGCTTCTATCTCGACTTTCCCGAGGCGCTGCGCTTCGCGGCCTTCAACACCATTTCGGTCGCCACCACGCTCGGATTTTCCACCACCGACTTCAACGTCTGGCCCTACTTCGCCCCGTTGTGGATGCTGTTCCTGTCGAGTTTCGTCGCCAGTTCCGGCTCCACCGGGGGCGGCATCAAGATGTTGCGGGCGATGCTGCTGTACAAGCAGGTCTACCGCGAACTCACCAAGCTGGTGCATCCGAGTGCCACGGTTCACACCAAGATCGGCACCCAGCCGGTACCGCCCAAGATCACCTATGCGGTGCTGGCTTTTCTTTTCATCTATGTCGCCTCGATCGTCATCCTGTCGTTCATCCTCTCCGCTTCGGGGCTAGACATCTTTACTTCCTTCACGGCGGTGGTCGCCATGGTCAACAACACCGGTCCCGGCCTCGGGCAGGTCGGCCCGGCGAGCACCTATGCCGTGCTGAATGATTTCCAGACCTGGGTGTGCAGCTTTGCCATGCTGCTCGGGCGGCTGGAGTTTTTTACCCTGCTGGTGGTGCTGACCCCGGTGTTCTGGCGCAAGTAGGAGGGAATTTTCATGTCGGCAATCGCCAATTTCGAAGCCATGCTGGCCGCCGGTCGCGACAACGCCCTGCTGCGCTATTCGCTCGGCAACGAATATCTCAAGCAGGGCGATGCCGCCAAGGCGGCCGAACACCTGCGCCGCGCAGTCGAACACGATTCCAAGTATTCGGCGGCATGGAAGCTTCTGGGCCGTGCGCTGGCCGACATCGAGGCCTGGGACGACGCGCTGGTGGCCTACCGGCACGGCATCGCGGTGGCCGAGGCGCGTGGCGACAAGCAGGCAGCGAAGGAAATGGCCGTGTTCGCCCGGCGAATCGAGACCAGGTTAAGCCAGGATGAGCTTGGGTTAAAATCGCCTGACTGAAACCACCCTTAAACAGGAGCATTAAATGACTCGTATGGTGCAATGCGTGAAGCTCGGCCGCGAAGCCGAAGGCCTGGCCTTCCCGCCGGTGCCGGGAGAACTTGGCAAGAAGATTTTCGAGAGCGTCTCGAAGGAAGCCTGGAGCGGTTGGCAGCGCCATCAAACCATGCTGATCAACGAAAACCGCCTCAACCTGGCCGACCCGCAGGCGCGCAAGTATCTGATGGAACAGATGAACCGCTACTTTTTTGGCGGCGGCAACGTCGACGCCGCTGCGGGCTACGTGCCGCCCGCGAAGTAAGCTTCAACGCAGCACGAAAAACGGGACGCCGCGGCGTCCCGTTTGCTTTCGGCTGATGGCCGCGGCTACATCAATTCCTTTTCGATTTCTTCCAGGGAGATGTGGCGCACGTCCTTGCCCTTGACCATGTAGACGACGTATTCCGACATGTTCTTGGCATGGTCGCCCATGCGCTCGATCGCCTTGGTGACGAACAGGATGTCGATGAAGACGGAAATGGTGCGCGGGTCTTCCATCATGAAGGTAATGAGATGGCGCAGGTTGAGGCGGAATTCCTCGTCCACGGCCTTGTCCTGGCGTGCGATGTCCACTGCCTTGGTGGCATCGAGGCGGGCAAAGCCATCCAGCGCCTTGCGCAGCATTTCCAGCACCAGATCGGACATGTATTTGACTTCGTTGAAACGCGGCAGGCTCATGCGCTCAGCGTGATGTATGGCCTTGGCCATGCGCGCGATTTTTGCGGCCTCGTCGCCGATGCGCTCGAGGTCGGTGATGGTCTTGACTACCATCATCACCATGCGCAGGTCAGAGGCGGTCGGCTGACGGCGCGCGATGATCTGGGTGCAGTCCTCGTCGATCGCCACTTCCAGGGCGTTGACGTTGTGGTCATTGGCGTCGACCGTGTCGGCCAGTTCGAGGTTGCCGCTGATCAGCGATTCGACGGCATTGATGATCTGTTCTTCGACCAGGCCGCCCATTTTCAGTACGTTGGCGCGCACCGCTTCCAGTTCGGCATCAAATTGCTTGTAGGTGTGTTCAGTGGGCATCGACCGGCCTCCAATAATATTTTTCGATTATAAGCGCTGAAATATGACGTTTGCGTGAAGGTGGCAGGTGCAGAGGTCAGCGGCTGCTGAATGGCAGGACATAATTTTTTCCGTCGATCTGTAGATAGAGCAGCCAGTCGCGTCGCCCGCTGACGCAGATCGGCAGGGTGATGCGTGAAGAAAAAACGCCTTCCGCTTGAAGTCGCAGATCGTAGCGATTGAAGCCCATGTCCATTCCCACCATCTGGAATTCCACGCTGACACGGACGCTGCCGGGGGCCGTGACGCTGAGGGTGAAGGGCTCCAGCGGAACCGGCAGTTCGGAAAAGTGCACTCGTGCCGGGGTGCCGCGATGACGGAAGTCACATCCCGCCAGCGGATCACTGCAGGCGATCGATTCGGCCTCGGCCGGGCGCTTGGCCCAGTAGCCGGCGAAGGCGATGGCCGCCAGCACCACGATCATCGTCAGCGGCAGCCACAGCTTCTTCATGACCAGGCTCCGCGCAGCAGGGCCACGCCGTGGGCCCCGTGGCTGATCGCCAGGTCGACATCCTCGCGGTTGAGTCCACCGAGACCATAAACCGGAATCGGGCTTGCCCCTGCCAGCCTGGAGAAGGTTTCCCAGCCGAGGGTCGGCGCACCGGGGTGGGTCTGCGTCGGCAGCACCGGCGACAGCAGCGCGAAGTCGGCACCGAGCTCGGCCGCGCGGGCAAGTTCCGCACCATCGTGGCAGGACGCCCCCACCCATTCCACCTCGGGACGCTGTTCAAATCTGGCCAGTGCGGCAGCATCGAGATGCACGCCATCGGCGCCCGCGGCCCGGGCAAATTCGACGCTGCCGTTTACCAGCACCCGTGCGTCATGGGCGCGGGCACGACGCACCACCTCACGCGCCAGCGCCAGGCGCGCATCGTCGGGCAGCGACTTATCGCGCACCTGGATCAGCCGCAATCCACCCTCGAGCGCAGCCTCGAGGCGGGGCAGAAACGCGTCGCCCAGGGCCTCGGCGTGGCTGATACCATAAACCGGCGGCAGCGAGAGCATTTTGAGAATCGGAAAGTTGGCCGGCAGCAGCGGGCTCGGCTCGGACGTGCCCGGGCGCAACCAGATGAACTGCTGGCCCTCGTGCGCGTGAGGCGAGCCTTGCCAGGCCCAGACACGGAAGAAATTCAGCCGCACATGGGCGTGCTCATAGGTGAACTCCCGGGTGATCCAGCGGCTGGCGCGGGTGACCCCGATGCCGAGTTCTTCCCGTAGTTCGCGGGCCAGCGCGTGATCGAGCGTTTCCCCTGATTCGACCTTGCCGCCGGGAAACTCCCAGTAACCCGCATACACCTTGCCGGGTGGGCGCGAGGCCAGCAGGATCCGGCCATCCGCCAGGGTCAGGACGGCGGCGACAACTTCAACGGTGGCGGGCATGGGGGAAATCAGGCAGAACCGGCATCAATCAAGAGACTGAATTGTGCCAGAGCCGCCCTCGGATGCGCGCACATTCGGCGCAGCAAACACGCTTTTCCGAACCTGTGTGGTTGAGGTCTGTCCCCTTAAGAAACGGAGCAGGTGCAACCATATCAAGCCCTCGCTGCAGGATTCAGCGCTTTTGCCCCTGACCCTGGCCCATGCCGGAGCCCGCTGCCGGGCCGCGTCCTTGTGGCATGTCGGGCACGGCCTTGCCTTGCGCCTTTGCGCGATCCTGCATGAGCTTATGGTGTTCCTGGCGAAACGCCTCACGCTCCTGTTCGGTCTTCAGCGAGCGCATCTTGTTCTGGTGTTCCATGCGTTCCTGCTCGGACATCAACTCCCAGCCGTACACCTGCTCGCGCGCCTGTTGTTGCGCCTGGGTGGTATGAGTGGACGGGTCGCGGGTCTGCGTCCGATCGCGGCTCTGGTCTGCTGCCTGAACATTGGCGGCCAGCGCAAGGGTGAAGGAAACCAGCAATAGGGATAAAGCTTTCATGACAGCCTCCTGGATCTGCGGGCTGGAGGTGGACGGGTTGTCGCCCCCTGGGCAATCCGACGGTCACTTCAGGATAGCCAAGAAATTTTCCGTCGCCAGCACGCGCGGCGCAAGACAGCCAGGACAAAAGTTAGCGCTTGCCCGGCCGGGATCTTCCTGCCCAGTCGCGGGCGAACTGCCAGGCCACCCGACCGTTGCGTGCTCCGCGGCCTTGCGACCATTGCAGGGCGGCGCGCTCGAAGGAATCGTCGAGGGGTGCGCGGAGCGCGTTGGCCCAGTGGCGGGCGATGGCGAGATAGGTGTCCTGGTCCATGCTGTGGAAAGACACCCACAGCCCGAAGCGGTCGGACAGCGAGACTTTCTCCTCGATCGCCTCGCCTGGCTGGACCTCCCCGCCGAGGTATTGGGTCGACAGGTTGTCGGCCATGTATTCCGGCATCAGGTGGCGGCGGTTGCTGGTGGCGTAGATCAGTACGTTGTCCGATGGGCCGGCCAGCGAGCCGTCGAGCGCGGCCTTGAGGCTGGCGTAGCCGGGCTCGTGCTCGGCGAAGCTGAGATCGTCGATGAAGATGATGAAGCGGTGATCCGCCTCCGCCAACAGGTCGAACAGGTCCGGCAGGCTGCCCAGGCCGGCCTTGTCGACTTCGATCAGTCGCAGCCCCTTCGGCGCGTATTTGGCGTGGATTGCCTTGACCAGTGACGACTTGCCGCTGCCGCGAGCGCCGGTGAGCAGGACGTTGTTGGCGGGCCGGCCTGCGACGAATTGCCGGGTGTTGGCGTCGACCCGGCGCTTCTGATCGTCGATTTCCAGCAGGTCGGCCAAGGCCACCCGCTGCGGGTGGAGGATGGGCTTGAGCACGCCGGCCTGTGCCGCCCAGCGCGCTGCCCGAACTTTTTTCCAGTCCAGCCCCGATGTGGTGTCGGGGGGTTGGAGACGGTCGAGCAGACGCTCGATGCGGGGGAGCAGGGCGGCAAGATCGGTCATGCGCAGATTCTAGTCGCCGATTTAGGAAATTTTTAGCCTTCCGCTAGCAAAGACTTATCAATGCACGATCGGCGGACCGCCTACTCTTCCGCTCACCGGATGCATTCCGCAACCGCTGATCGAACCAGGAGGACAGAATGAAATCATCACTGAGAATCACCGCCGCCTTGCTGACCGCTCTTGCTTCAAGTGCGACCTGGGCACAGGGCCCGGTGGACAAGGCCGAGATCCGCCACGGCCGTTATCTGGTGCAGACCGCGGGCTGCAACGACTGCCATACCCCCGGCTACATGCAGCAAGACGCCAAGGTAGCCGAAAGCGAATGGCTGACCGGCGACGGCATCGGCTGGCAGGGTCCGTGGGGAACGACCTACCCAGCCAATTTGCGCCTGCTGTTCCAGCAGATGGACGAGAAGACCTGGCTCGCCCGCGCGCGTCTGCCGATGCGTCCACCCATGCCCTCTCCGTCACTTCGCGCGATGAGCGATGCCGACCTCAGGGCGATCTACCGTTACGTTCGCAGCCTCGGAGCGAAAGGCGCGCCGGTGCCGGCCTACGTGCCCCCCGGCGGGAAAGTGGCGACACCGTATTTCGACTTCACACCGAAAAACCTGCCGCCGCAGCTCAGCCGCCGTTAGGCGGGAAGCAGCCTGAGCTGCCGTCCCAGCACCAGGCGGAAGCGGCCGCGCCCGGTTTTTTCCAGCATGATGTCCGGACAGCGTTCGGCCAGCCGGCGCTGCAGCAGAATCAGCCGGGTTTCGAGGTTGTCGCCGAAGGCGGGCAGCGGCAGGCGCGGATCGCGGCGCAGTTCGCGGTTGCAGAAATCGCGGCGACCGCTCGCGGCGTATTCGTTGAGCAGTGTCCACAGGATGCTTCCGGCGACGCCGCGGATGAGGTAGTCGTTGTCGATGAACACGCTATGGTCGGAGACGAAGTAGCTCACCAGGAGCGGCGCCCCGCTTGCCGGAAGGGGCGCCGCCTGCGCGCTGGCCGGTTCGGGCTCGTCCGGTTCGCATGCGGACTGCGTGATCAGCGCCGCCAGATGGCGGCCGTAAACCACCAGAGCATCCTCGTCGGAATGACTGAAAAACGCATCCTGCTCGCTTTCGGCGTAGAGCACGCCGAGCAGGCGGTCGCCGTGAACGAGCGGGACGGCGATCTGGCTGTGGGCCTCGGCCAGCAGCGGCAGGGGGATGACGGGCGCGGCGGATTCGGCGCTGCGCATCGCCGCCTGATAGGCGTAATCCCCGGTGCGGTAATTGATCCGGACCGGAATGCGCTCCCGTGCCGCGACCCCGATGATGCCCTCGCCCAGCGCCACCTCGGCGCCCACGCCGGAAGCGGCATAACCGATGCTGGCCAGGGTGTAGAGTGCCGAGCCGGCCTCGTCGAGCATGGTCAACAGGGCGTGGCGGATGCCGAAGGCCGGGGTCAGCGCACTCAGCGCCCAGTCGGCCAACCCGGCCAGGTCGTCGCTCGCGCCGAGGTGATCGAGGGCGTGACGCAGCCGCAGCAAGGCATCGGGCGGCGGCGGCGCGGGCGGCAAATGGGGATCGACCGCCTCGATGTCGTGGACGCGGTAGAGGTCCGCACCGCGCAGCACGAAGACCTTGTCCATGCCGGTCTGCGCGGCGATGCCGGCGAGCTGGGCCTTCATGTACTCGAACAGGGGTCCCGCCGTCTCGGTACGCACAAAGCGCACCTTCAGCCGGTAGTGGCGAAAGCTGCCGGGCTCGACCACCTGCACCATCGCATAAGGGTGGGCCAGAACGTTCTCGCGGGTCTTGCTGAAGAACTGGTAGGACAGCGCCACGTGCTCGGCATCGACGTAATGCACCTGCGACGCATAGGCGACATTGGGCGTACCGTCCGCTGCGCAGGTGGCGACCACCGAGGGAACCGCGCCGTCCAGGCAGGGGCGCAAGGACTCCAGCGTCGGCTTCATGCGCGGGCCAGGACGCGTCCGGCGTCGGGGCCGGGCGTCTGGTCGAATATCACCTCGGGGCTCAGGCGCAAGGCGACCAGATCGCCGGACGAGAGCATCAGTTTCAGCCCCTGCACCAGGTCGCTGCCATAGCCCAGGCCGGCCAGTTCGTCGCCGAGGCGGCTGCTGTAGCGGGCATGGCAGGCGCGGTGGGCGGCAGTGAGCGGTACACGGGTGGCGCCATGAGCCTTGATCTGCAGCGTGGCGTGGCTGGCTGGCCGGCTGAATACGGCGGCGATCGCCCCGTTGGCCGTTAGCGCCGCGAGCACGGCGCTGGCCTGTCGCGCTGACAGCAGCAGCGTCACCGAATGGCGGTCACGTGCTACCGAACATCCCTGTGCGCGGCATACCACCGGCCAGCCGTCGCTGCCGGTGGCTGCGACGTTGATCGACACGGGGCTTTGCAGAAAGGCCGCCTGTTCGGGACTCAGCGGGACCGGCATGCAGTGCTCAGGTGCGGTACTCGGCGTTGATCTTCACGTAATCATAGGAAAAATCGCAGGTCCACACGGTGGCGTTGACGCTGCCGCGATGCAGCACGACCCGGATGGTGATTTCCGCCTGCTTCATTACCGCAGCACCCTGCGCCTCACTGTAGCTCGCGGCGCGACCGCCGTTTTCCGCCACCAGCACGTCGCCGAGATAGACCTGCAAGGTATTCACATCGAGGTCCATCACGCCGGCGTAGCCGATCGCGGCGAGGATCCGTCCGAGGTTGGGGTCGGAGGCGAAAAAGGCGGTCTTCACCAGCGGCGAACGCGCGATGGCATAGGCGATCTGCTTGCATTCGGCGTGGTCGCGGCCCTGTTCGACCTGGATGGTCATGAACTTGGTCGCGCCCTCGCCGTCGCGCGCCATCGCCTGCGCCAGTTCGATGGCCACCTCGCTGATGGCGGTCTTGAGCGCAGCGTAGTCCGCGGTGCTGGGGTCGGTGATTTCCGGGTTGCCCGCCTGGCCGGTGGCGATGAGGATGAAGCTGTCGTTGGTCGAGGTGTCGCCGTCGACGGTGACGCAATTGAACGACTGGTCGGCGACCTCCCTGATCAGTCGATCCAGTAGCGTTCGGGAAAGCGCGGCATCGGTGGCGAGGAAGCCGAGCATGGTCGCCATGTTGGGATGGATCATCCCGGAGCCCTTGGCCATCCCGGTCACCGTGACCGTTTTGCCGCCGACACTGGCCTGGCGCGAGGCGGCCTTGGCGACGATGTCGGTGGTCATGATGGCGTGTGCCGCCTCGCTCCAGTGTGCGGCCGCGAGGTCGGCCTGCGCCGCCGGCAGAACGGCCAGGACCTTGTCGACCGGCAGGGGTTCGAGGATTACCCCGGTGGAAAACGGCAGCACCTGCTCGGCGGCACAGCCGAGGATGCCGGCGACGGCTTCGCAGGTCTGCCGTGCGCGCTGCAGGCCTTCCTCGCCGGTGCCGGCGTTGGCATTGCCGGTATTGATCAGCAACGCGCGGATGTTGCCGCTGACGAGGTGCTGACGGCACAGGCTGACGGGGGCGGCGCAGAAGCGGTTCTGGGTGAACACGCCGGCGACGCGGCTGCCGGGCGCCAGCTCGATCAGGGTGACATCGCGACGCCCTGGCTTCTTGATGCCAGCCGAGGCGATGCCGAGACGGACGCCGGCAACCGGCAGGAGTGAGGCGGGATCAGGGGCGTTGAGATTGACGGGCATGGCGGCTGACCAGAACGGAAAGCCGGTATTTTATGCCCGCGGGATGACTACTGTGTGCGCCCCAGGAGCCAGTTGAGGACGCGGCGAAACTCCGGGCGCCATGGCCAGACCGGATCGAACTCGATCGATCGCGCAAGGGAGGCCAGCGAGATCAGCGCAAACACCGAGAACAGGATTTGCGAGATCAGTTGCCGGAAAGTCAGGTCGCCCAGCGGAATGTCCAGGAAGCCCGGGACGAAGAACAGGCTGGCAAAGGCGGCAAACAGAAAGGTAGGTCCAAGGTACATGATTTTCCGCGATCATTTGAATTGTTGTTGATAATTGTCAAGCAACCCTTGTGCCAGACTCCGGGATGCAAGCAAACACGCGGAATTTGCGTCGCCTGCCGGGACGCAAATCTTAACGCTGTAAATTAATCCGACAACTCCTTGCTGAGCGGGGCGGCTGCGAGCTTGCGCAGGATTTCATGCGACAGCGAATAGTACTGCGGTGTCGGTACGAGATCCTCGTAAATCGGATCACCGTAATCGTCTTCGGCAATCACGCGCTTGCCCGGGACGTAGTGCATGGCGACTTCCAGTTCGTCGAGCGCGGCTCGAATCAGGTCGGCCATCAACTGCGACTCGGTGCGGTTGGAATACATGATGCGCAACGCTTCGATGCGCGCCGCGTCGCGCAACGGCAACTGCACACTATAGGTGCGGGTTTCGGTCGAGTGCTGGCTCGCGCTGCTCCAGCGTTGAATCAGTTCGGCGATACGCATGATGTCCTCCCGCCTGCAATGTTTTTGTTATAGCAAAGGCAAAAGGAAGGCAAAGCGGCTTTACGGCATGCGACGCCACACCAGCGTGCGGTTGTTCACCGGCATGGCAATGTCCGTCTGCAGAGTCAGGTTTTGCGCCCGAGCAAGCGCATCGACTGCTTCGAAGTCACGCACCCCGGAAGCCGGGTCACGCTGCTTCAGCCACTGGTCGAAGCGGGCATTGCTGGGGGAGGTGAACCGGCCGTTGTAGTTGAATGGGCCGTAAATCGCCAGCACCCCGCCCGGCTGCAGCACTCTGCCGACCCCGGCAAACAACTTCTCCACTTCCGGCCAGCTGACGATGTGCAGGGTATTGGCCGAAAACACCGCGTCATAGCGCCCATCCAGCCAGTCCGAACGGTTGACGTCGAGTGCGATCGGCGCCAGCACATTCGGCAGCGCGGCCTCGTCGAGCCACATGCGGATGCCGGCGTGATGCTGCGGCAGGTCGGCAGTCTGCCAGCTCAGGTGGCTCAGTTCGGCGCCAAAGTACACCGCGTGCTGGCCGGTGCCGCTGCCGATCTCCAGCACCTTGCGGCAATCGGCGAAGACTTCGCGCAAGACCGCGAGGATGGGCTCGCGGTTTTCCGCGCTGGACTCGGAAAAGGGCTTGTCGATCATGTTTGATTGTCCATTTGAATCAGCCGGCCATCGGCCAGCAGCAGCGCGGAATGGACCGGCTTGCCGGCGTAGAGTTCGGCGAGCAGCGACCGGTAGCCTGCCAGCTGCGCGCGATGCTGCTCGACCAGTCGTGCGTCGGACAGGGCGCGGCTGTCCTCCCCGGTCTTGTAGTCGATCAGCCATACCGCGTCGTCGAACTCCACCACGCGGTCGAGCCGCTGCAGGCGGCCGCTGCCGTCCAGCAGCGCCCATTCGTTGCGGGCGCGCCGGTATTGCGCAGGCTGGAAAAAGCGCGCCAGATGCGGCTGCGCCAGCAATGCGCGGGCGGCGGCCTCGGTGGACGCGAGTTCGGCCTCCAGCCCTAGCCGTGCCGCCAGGGCCGGCAGGTCGCGCGGTGCCCCCGGCGGAGCATGGGCCTCCAGACAGGCATGGAACAGCTCGCCGATGGCGCCTGCGCGATTCACGACCGACGGGGCGACGCGCTGCCCCACCGCCGGGGCCTCGATTCGGGCAGGCGCGGCGGCAATGTCGCTCGCCTCGGCGGCGGCCGGCGGCAGGTCGGGCGGCAGGCCCAGGCCTTGCCAGGCCGTGTCGACGCGCGCCAGCCAGGCGTTCTTGTCGGCGTCGCCGCTGATGATCAGCCCCTGTGTGGGCCGGGTCAGCGCCACATACAAGAGATTGTCGGATTCGCGCTGCGCGAGATCGGCCTCTTCCTGGAACCAGCTTTCCCGTGCGGTGCCGCGATCGTCCGACTTGCCGAACAGCGAAAAGTGCACGGGGCGGGGGGCTTCGGGCGGCCAAGGTGCCAGCACCGCGAAGCTGTGGCCGCGCATGTGGTCGCTGCCGCCCAGGAGCCAGACGATCGGTGCCTCGAGCCCCTTGGAACCGTGAATGGTCAGCAGGCGCACCGCATTGTCGCCGTCGGCCGCCAGTCCCTCGCCGGGCGCGGCGTCGGCGTCGTCGATGAGTGAGGCCAATTCGCGAACGAAGCCGGCGAGCGTCGGGTAGCGCCCGGCATCCTGCGTCAGTGCCAATTGCATGAAGGCGCGCAGGTTGGCGGCGACCTGCGGCCGCATCGCCTGCGGCACGGCGGCGGCGTAGCGCGCTTCGACGTCGCCCTCGAAATAAATGCGGTCGAGCAGATCATGCACCGGCAGCGTGCCGCAATGGGCGCGCCAGCGGGCAAGCAGTCGCG
>JBAPWR010000518.1:0-2502 GCA_049283775.1 Thiobacillus sp. | reverse complement strand
GTTGACGGTAATGTTGCGACTGCCGACTTCACGCGCCAGCGACTTGGTGAAGCCCATGATGCCGGCCTTGGCCGCACTGTAGTTGGTCTGCCCGGCGTTGCCCATTGCACCTACCACCGAAGCGATGGAAATGATCCTGCCTGCGCGCGCCTTCATCATCGCCCGCAGCACGGCGCGCGACAGCCGGAAAACCGACGTCAGGTTGGTCGCGATGATGTCGTCCCACTCCTCGTCCTTCATCCGCATCAACAGGTTGTCGCGGGTGATGCCGGCATTGTTGACGAGGATGCCGATGGCGCCGAAATCCTTTTCGATCGCGGCGATGACTGCATCGACTTCGGCTGCTTCGGTGACGTCGAGTTTCATCCCGCCACCCTTGATATCGGCTGCCGCAAGATAATCACTGATCGCCTGTGCGCCCTTGTCGCTGGTGGCGGTGCCGATCACGGTGGCACCTGCCTGGCCGAGGGCCAGCGCAATCGCCTGGCCGATACCGCGGCTGGCGCCCGTAACGAGGGCCACCTGCCCTTCAAGATTCGCGCCCTGCGCGAGGTGTCCTTGCTGCATGGTGTCTCCTTATTGGGTAAGTGCGGCCTGCAGGCTGGCTTCATCGACCAGCGCCAGGGCAGGCAGGCTATCGTCGATGCGCTTGTTGAGGCTTGCCAGCACCTTGCCGGGACCACATTCGATCACCCGCTCGATGCCGGCGGTCTTCAGCGCGTGCACGGTTTCGACCCAGCGCACCGGGGTGTGCAACTGCTTCGCCAGCGCGGCCCGGATCGCAGCGGGTTCGGAATGGCTCTGCACATCGGTGTTGTGCAGCACGGGAATATTCGGGGCCACGATCGTCACGCCCTGCAGATGCGCCAGCAGCTTTTCGGCAGCCGGCAGCATCAACGAGGAGTGCGACGGCACGCTGACCGGCAGCGGCAGGGCGCGCTTGGCACCCTTCTCTTTTGCCAGCACCATGGCCCGTTCCACCGCAGCCTTGTTGCCGGCGATCACCACCTGGCCGGGCGAATTGAGATTGACGGCCTCGACCACCTCGCCTGCGGCTGCATCCGCACAGACTGCACGCACCGCGTCGTCGTCCAGGCCCAGAATCGCCGCCATCGCACCGACGCCTTCGGGTACCGCCGCCTGCATCGCCTCGGCACGCAAGCGCACCAGCTTGACAGCGTCGGCGAAACCCAGTGCACCGGCGGCGACCAGCGCGGCATATTCGCCGAGGCTGTGACCCGCCAACAGGGCCGGGGCCGTGCCGCCTGCCGTCTGCCAGACGCGCCAGGCGGCGATATCGGCCGCCAGCATAGCCGGCTGGGTGTTCACCGTCTGGTTGAGCAGCTCGGCCGGACCATCGGTGACCAGTGCCCACAGGTCCTGACCGAGCGCGTCGGAAGCCTCGGAGAAGGTGGCGCGGACTTCGGCGCGATCACCCCAGCCCGACATCATGCCGACCGATTGCGAACCCTGTCCGGGAAAAACGAAAGCCAATTTCATCAGCTGTTTCCTAGTACTTGAGGAGCGCCGAGCCCCAGGTGAATCCGCCACCGAACGCTTCCATCAATATGGTCTGGCCGCGCTGGATGCGGCCGTCGCGCACCGCCACGTCGAAGGCCAGCGGCACCGAAGCGGCCGAGGTATTGCCATGACCGGCGACGGTGGTGACGACATTGTCCATGCTCATGCCGAGCTTCCTGGCTGTGGCGGAGATGATGCGGATGTTGGCCTGATGCGGCACCAGCCAGTCGATGTCTGATTTCCGCAAGCCATTGGCTTCCAGCGTCTCGTCGACGATGCGGTCGAGCGTGTTGACCGCCATCTTGAACACCGCGTTGCCCTCCATCCGCATCAGTGCCGGCTCGCCGTTGCGGGTCGAGGCACCGTTGGTGGTGCGCAGCAATTCCTTGTGACGGCCATCGGCATGGATGTGCGTCGAAATGATCCCCGGCTCGGACGAAGCCTCGAGCACCACGGCGCCTGCGCCGTCACCCCACAGGATGCAGTTGCTGCGATCATTCCAGTCGGTGATGCGGGAAAGGGTTTCCGCCCCGATGACCAACGCACGTCTGACCGATCCGCTGCGGATGAATTGGTCGGCAACCGAGAGTGCGTAGACGAACCCGCTGCATACCGCCTGCAGGTCGAAGGCCGGCTTGCCATTGCTCATGCCCAGCTTGGACTGCACGATGCAGGCGGTGCTCGGAAAAACCAGATCAGGTGTGGTGGTGGCGACCAGCAGCAGATCGAGGTCGTTGGGCTGCAGGCCGGCGGCGTCGAGCGCGGCGCGCGCGGCAGCCGTGGCAAGGTCGCTGGTCAGTTCACCCTCTGCGGCGATATGGCGCTCACGGATGCCGGTGCGCTCGACGATCCACTGGTCGTTGGTATCGACCAGTTTCTCGAGGTCTGCATTGGTGAGGATGTGCGCGGGAAGATAACTGCCCGTGCCGAGAATTCGCGAATAGTTCAAGCCGCTACCCGCTGTATAAGTTGCATCTGATC
>JBAPWR010000517.1:0-1698 GCA_049283775.1 Thiobacillus sp. | reverse complement strand
GAGCCGGTGACGTTGGTGCGCTCGCCGACGTTGACGAAGAGGCTGTCCTTGCCGACGTTGAACGGCTCCAGGCCTGACAGCCGCAGCGCCGGCTCGAGCACCGGCTGCACCCGCGGTGCGACGCCCTCGACCACTTTCGCAATCGCGGCGATGTGGGCCGGCGTCGTGCCGCAGCAACCGCCGACGATGTTCAACAGCCCCGAGCGCGCCCATTCGCCGATGTGCTTCGCCATCTCGTCGCCGCCCATGTCGTACTCGCCGAAGGCATTCGGCAGGCCGGCATTGGGGTGGGATGAGATGAACACGTCGGCCTTGTTCGACAGCTCCTCGACGTACTGGCGCAACAGGTCCGGGCCGAGCGCGCAGTTGAGGCCGATGGACAAAGGCCGGGCGTGACGCACCGAGTTCCAGAAGGCCTCGCCGGTCTGGCCGGAGAGCGTGCGGCCGGAAGCGTCGGTGATGGTTCCGGAGATCATCACCGGCAGGGCTGGGCGCGCATTGCGCGCACGCCCTCCCTCTCCCCCAGCCCCTCCCCCGCCTTGGGGGGAGGGGAGTTCGCAGCCATCAAAGTACTCCTGGATAGCGAACAGCGCGGCCTTGGCGTTCAGCGTGTCGAAGATCGTCTCGACCATGAGGATGTCGGCGCCACCCTTGACCAGGCCGTCGATCGCTTCCAGATAGGCCACGCGCAGCTGGTCGAAGCCGACGTTGCGGTAGCCCGGGTCGTTGACGTCCGGAGAGATGGTCGCGGTGCGCGAGGTCGGCCCGAGCACGCCGGCGACGAAGCGCGGCTTGGCAGGGTTGGCTGCAGTGGCCTCGTCGGCCGCCTCGCGCGCCAGGCGGGCGGCGGCGAAGTTGAGCTCCGGCACCAGGTGTTCCATGTGGTAGTCCGCCATGGAAATCGAGGTGGCGTTGAAGCTGTTGGTCTCGAGGATGTCGGCGCCCGCCGCCAGGTATTTGGCGTGGATTTCCTTGATGATCTGCGGTTGCGTCAGGCACAGCAGGTCATTGTTGCCCTTGAGGTCGTGGGCGAAATCGGCGAAGCGCTGGCCGCGATAATCGGCTTCGTTGAGTTTGTAGGACTGGATCATCGTCCCCATCGCACCGTCGAGGATCAGGATGCGCTGGGCGAGCAGGGAATGCAGCAGGTCGGTGCGGGACATGGCGGGGGACGAATCGGCAAACCCGCATTATAAGGTGGCGCGCCGGCACCGATGCTATGCTCAACCGGTCGGCACTACATGGACGAGGAGGCAGGCATGAAGCAGTTGACCCCGAGGCAGGCGCATGAATTCCTGCAGCAGCATCCCGAGGCGGTATTCATCGACTGCCGCTCGGAAATCGAATATCTGTTCGTCGGCCATCCCGTCGGGGCGATCCACATCGCCTGGCAGGATGGCCCGGACTGGGACGTCAACCCGGATTTTCTCGGCCACGCGCGCAAGGCCGCTTCGGTCAACCGCCCGGTGCTGCTGATCTGCCGCTCCGGTCGGCGCTCGGCGGACGCCGGGCGCTACCTCGAGAAGAAAGGCTTCCCCGACGTGTACAACATCCAGCACGGCTTCGAGGGCGACATGGACGAGACGCGCCATCGCAGCACCAAAAACGGCTGGCGTTTCGACGGGCTGCCCTGGGAGCAGACTTGAACTGGGTTTGACCGCGAAGGGCGCGAAGGAACACGAAGGAAAACCCTGAATC
>JBAPWR010000516.1:0-1694 GCA_049283775.1 Thiobacillus sp. | reverse complement strand
CCGCAGCGCTTCCTCGATCAATACAGTGCGCAAGCACGCCAGAGCCAACCGGGCTTTGCCGCTGAAGGTGCGCGCGGCAAGGCGTTCGCGCTGCGCAAATGGGGAGTGTCGCAATCGCTTCCCAGCTGCGCCACCTGCCATACCGATCGCCCTGGCGAGGCCGGCCGCCACGCCATCACCGGCAAGCCGATCGCGGCCCTCTCGCCCGCGGCTTCGCCCAAACGCTTCAGCAATCCCGCCAAGGTCGAGAAGTGGTTCAAGCGCAACTGCAACGAAGTGCTGGGCCGCATGTGCACTGCCGCAGAAAAAGCGGATTTCATCAAGTTCGTCATGGAGAACCCGACATCATGAAAAAACTCGTACTCGTTCTGGGCGTTTTCGCCAGCCTGCCGGCTCTTGCCGACAGTGAGCACACCGCCGCCCCGCTGACGCCGCAATACCAGGCCGAATGCGGCAGCTGTCATGTGGCGTTTCCTCCCGGCCTGCTGAACAAGGCGGACTGGCAGAAGACCATGGCTCGGCTGGACAAGCATTTCGGCACCGATGCCAGCGTGGATGCCAAGGCGCATCAGTCCATCCTGAGCTATCTCGAACGCAACGCCGGCAGCCGCAGCGCGCCGCAGGCAGCTGCAGAGCCGCGCATCACCACCACCGACTGGTTCAGGAAGGAACACCGCGAAGTGCCGGGCAAGGTGTGGAAGGACGCGCGGGTGAAGACCGCCGCCAATTGCGTCGCCTGCCACAGCGGTGCCGAACAGGGACGCTATGGCGAATCCGAAATCGCCGTTCCCGGCATGCAGCGCCGCCACGGGGAGGACTGACATGGAACGCATCCTGGTGTGGGACTGGCCGACACGCATCGGCCACTGGCTGATGGCATTGTCCTTCCTGGTCGCCTACCTGACCGGCGACAGCGAGACCTGGCGTCTGGTGCATGTCTTTGCCGGCGGGACGCTCGCGGGCCTGGTGGCGTTCCGCGTGCTGTGGGGACTGATCGGAACACGGCATGCCCGATTCAGCGATTTCCTGCGGGCACCCTCCACGGCATGGCGCTACCTGACTGGCCTGCTGAGCGGCAAGGCGCCTCACTATGCGGGACACAATCCCGCCGGCGGCTATGCCATCTTCGCCCTGCTGCTGCTAGGTGCGCTGGCCGCTGCCAGCGGCTGGCCGATGTACCAGGACATCGGCGGTGAATGGCTCGAGGAAGTGCACGAGATGGTGGTCAACCTGATGCTGCTGGTGGTTGGGGTGCACCTGGCCGGAGTCGTCGTCGGCAGCCTGGCGCACTGCGAGAACCTGCCGCGCGCCATGGTGACCGGCTACAAGCTGGGCAAGCCGGGCGAAGCCATCGCAAGGGGACATCTCTGGGCAGTGTCCATCCTGATCGGCAGCGCAGTCGCTGCCGCCTGGTGGCTGAGCCGCTGAGCGCGGGCGCCGTCGGCCTGGCTAGGCCCGGGCCGGCGGTGCTGGAATCCTGTCGAGCACTTCGACGAAGCGTTCGGGAAGCAGACCCTGCTCGCGCAACTCGACTGCCACGTTGCGGATATGCACGGCTTCCCAGCGCGCCGGAAAGCCGCCCATGACCTGGGCAATGCCGATGACTTCGAGCATCTCTGCCGGCGTGACATCGCTGCGGGTCAGCAGTTCGCGGGTATGCAGACGCACCAGCCGCTGCTTCCTCACGACCAGGC
>JBAPWR010000515.1:0-6006 GCA_049283775.1 Thiobacillus sp. | reverse complement strand
CACCGGCACTGCGCATGATCGTCGAGCGGGAAGAAGAGATCGAAGCCTTCGTTGCCCGTGAATACTGGACGCTGCATCTCGACAGCCATAAGGACAGCCAGCCCTTTTCCGCCCGTCTGACCCATTTCAAGGGCGAGAAGCTCAGCCAGTTCTCGGTCGAGCATGAGGCACGCAGCAAGGAATGGCTGGCGATGCTGGAGGGACGCGAGGCGCGCGTGATGAACGTGGAGAAGAAGCGCCGCGCCCGCCACGCCGCGCCGCCTTTCACCACCTCGACTCTGCAGCAGGCCGGGGTGCGTCAGCTCGGGATGACCACCGACCGCGTGATGCGGACCGCGCAGCAATTGTACGAAGGCGTCGATCTCGGTAGCGGACCGGTCGGTCTCATCACCTATATGCGAACCGACTCGGTGAATCTGGCGCAAGAAGCCATCACTGACATTCGCAAGTATGTAGGCGCTCACTTCGAGAAGGACTATCTGCCGCCGACCGCTCAACAGTACAAGGCCAAGACCAAGAACGCCCAGGAAGCCCACGAGGCGGTACGGCCCACCGCCATGGAGCGCACTCCGGAGTCGGTCAGGGAACGCCTGTCGCACGACCAGGCGCGACTCTACGAACTGATCTGGAAACGCACCGTGGCCTCGCAGATGACCGCAGCCCAATTCGATACCGTCGCCGCCGACATCACTGTCGGCGAGGGCACCTTCCGTGCCACTGGCCAGACCCTGGCTTTTGCCGGCTTTCTGGCGGTTTACCAGGACGATGAGGACTCCGACGAGGATGCCAAGCTGCCGGCGTTGAAGGAAGGCGAAACCCTGCCGGTCGACAAGCTTTACGGCGAACAGCATTTCACCCAGCCGCCGCCGCGTTACACCGAGGCCTCGCTGGTCAAGGCGCTCGAAGAATACGGCATCGGCCGACCCTCTACCTATGCCAGCATCATCTCCACCCTCCAGGACCGCGAATACGTGGTACTCGAAAAGAAGCGCTTCCAGCCGACCGACATCGGTCGCCTGGTCAACTGCTTCCTGACCCGGCATTTCAGTCACTACGTCGATTACGACTTCACTGCCAAGCTGGAAGACAAGCTCGATGACGTTTCCAACGGCAAGCGCGTTTGGTCACGCCTGCTGGGTGAGTTCTGGAACGAGTTCGACAGCGACCTGAAAGCCAAGCAGGAAGTCGAGCGTGGCTGCCCGATCCTCGAAGCCTGCCCGAAATGCGGCAAGCCGCTATTCATGCAGGCAAGCAAGCGCGGACTTTTTATCGGCTGTTCCGGATATCCGGCGTGCGACTACACCCGTCCCCTGCATCCCGCGACGGCAGAAGGCGACAACATCCTCGGCAAGGACCCAGCCACCGGGCTGGACGTCAAGCTGCTCTCCGGCCGCTATGGTCCCTATGTGCAAATAGGCGAGATGCCCGAGGACAAGAAAGCGCCGAAGCCGCGTCGTGCCTCGTGGCCCAAGGACATTCCTTTGGAAAACGCGACCCTCGAGCTCGCGCTGAAATTCCTCTCGCTGCCGCGCGAAGTCGGTCATCATCCCGTGACCGGACTGCCGATCATTGCCAATAATGGCCGGTTCGGCCCGTATCTGCTGCACGACGGCAAGTTCAAATCGATCCCCAAGACCGATAGCGTCTACGAAATCGATTTGCCACGGGCGCTGGAAGTGCTCGCGATGGAACGCGCTCCGCGCGGCGCAGATTCTGCCGCTTCGGTGCTGAAGGAACTCGGCCCGCATCCCGAGGATGGCAAGCCCATCACCGTTCGCAGCGGCCGCTACGGTCCCTACGTCAAACATGGCACCACCAACGCCACGCTGCCCAAGGACATCACACCCGAGGAAATCACCCTGGATGAAGCGCTCGCCCTGATCGCGGCGAGAGTCGCCAAGGGACCTCCCAAGAAGCCCGCACGAAAAGCCGCTGCCAAGCCCGCAGCAGAGAAAAAGAGCGTCGAGAAAGCCGGCAAGAAAGCACCCGCCAAGAAAGCCGCCGCCAAAAAACCGGCGGCATGAACAGCCGCCCACTGCTGCTCATGGTCAACGCCTTCATCGGCACGGCCAGCTTCAAGTCGATTTATCAACAGCTCGGTTACAACGTCGTCACCGAGTGGTCCGAACGGAAGGCGATCAGTCTGGTACGCAAGACTCCCCCCGCGGTAGTCGTGGCCGACTTTTACCATCAGACGGACTTTCGCGACCGCTTGTCGAATCTCGAGTCGCTCCTCGCCACCACCCAAAGCTCGCCGCAAACCCGCGTGCTCGTGTTCTACGAGCCGGCGCATCAGGCGATTCTCGACAAGGTGCGACAGCGCTTGCGCATAGATGTCGCGCTGGCTTTGCCTGTCGAGGACGAAGCTTTGCGAACCGTGCTGAAACCCTGGCTTGAAAGTTGCTGATCATCGAACAGGAGGCTAGCAAGTAAACTTTTTTCACTTGCTGGCCGTAAATGATGACAAGCAACCATTGGAGACAGACATGCTGCGCTTTTCCCTTATTCCCCTGATGCTGGTCACTGCCATGGCGCACGCTGCCCCACTCACCATGGGCGTCGTCCTGGGCCAGGACGAAACACTGGCCGATCAGGCTACCTTGCAGCGTTATCGCGCGTTCGCCAAGGAAGTTGAAAGTTCGGTTGGACAACCCGTCCGGGTGCAGTACTACAAGCGTGGTTTTGCGGCCATCAAGCATGCGAAAGACGGCACGCTGGACATGATATTCGGCCCGTCACAGGTCATTGCCAACGTTTCACGCTACAAGTTCGAGCCTATCCTCAAGTCGGAAACCACAACGGCCGCCGCGTTTGTCGCCGGTCCCAACTACAAGGGCACGCTCGCCGCCAACTCCGGCGCAAAGCTGGGCGTTCCCGACTATGAATCGCTGATGGGCGGGATCGCCCGCAGTGAAATCAACAGCCAGGGACTCGCCAAATCCGACTTCGCCGAAATCAAGTTTCACCGCATGCCGGAAGCGCCGCTCTATGGGCTGAAGCTGGGGCGCTACGATCTTGCGGTCGCGTCTGCCGACGAAGCAAAAACCTGGACCGCAGCCAATGGCGGACGCATCGTCCAGACCAGCGCGTCGGTTCCGTTGCGGGCACTCACGGTTCATTCAGAAAACGTGCCTGTCAGCGCGCAGCAAAACCTGGCCAGCAAACTGCAGAAAGGCAATAGCCTGAAACTTGCCATGAGCCCGGCAAGCAAGGCCGATTTCAAGAGCGTCGCCTCGATGCTCAACACCACGCCGACCACGCTGCCGGGCGCCAAGATCATTTCCGCCAACGAAGCCAAGGAATTGATCGAGAAGAAAGGCGTGCCGGTCTATGACGTTCGGGTCAAGGACGAATATCACATCGGACGCGTCCCGGGTGCCATTTCGGTTCCCTATCAGGAAAGCAGCGCCAAGGAAGTGGACTTCGATCCGGTTGACGACAAGTTCGATCTCAACAAGCTGCCGAAGGACAAGAATGCCGCGCTGATGATGTATTGCGATGGCACGATTTGCTGGAAGAGCTATAAATCCGCCGTCATGGCCGTCAAGGCAGGATGGAAAAACGTCTACTGGTTCCGTGGCGGTTTTCCGGAATGGAAGGAATCGAAGCTGCCGATCGAAACCAGCAAGAACTGATTGGAATATTTTTCCGCTGAAGAAAAAGAGCCCGGGTTTTCCGGGCTCTTTCATTTTCTGTCCTTCGACCCCCTCATGTTTCAGGTTCGCATCAGATTCGAAAAACCATCATACGTCGAGGTTGCGAACGCCCAGCGCGTTGGTTTCAATGAAAGCGCGGCGCGGCTCGACATCATCACCCATGAGCGTGGTGAACATCTGGTCTGACGAGATGGCATCCTCGATCTGCACCTTCATCAGGCGTCGTACCTTGGGATCCATGGTGGTTTCCCACAACTGCTCGGGATTCATCTCCCCCAGTCCCTTGTAGCGCTGGATGCTCATGCCTCGCTTGACTTCGTTGATCAGCCAGTCCATGGCTTCACGGAAGCTTTGCACTGGCGCTTCCTTTTCACCACGTCTGATTTTCGCGCCCATTCCGACCAGGTCGCGTAGCAGGTCACCGACCTTGACCAGTTGCGCGTAGTCGCCAGATTCCAGGAGATCGGCCTCGAGGAAGCTGATATGCACGTTGCCATGAGAATGGCGGGTGATGCGCAAGCGGTGACTGTCGGTTTCTGCCTGATATTCGGCAGCCACTTCATAGCGCTGCGAATCGAGCGCGGCGCCAAGGCTCGCTTCGGCCATCATGGCGGCACCGCTGTCGTGCAGGCTAAGACGGGGGATTCGCATCAGTGCCTGCAGCACCTCCTCGGGCAGCAGACGCGAGAGCCTTTCGCTCACGGCCTCGGCGAGGAAATATTCACGTGCCAGGGATTCCAGGGCCTCGCCCGCTATCGGCATGGCGCCGTCCATCGGCGTGAGTTCAGCATCCTTCATCGCCTCGATCATGAGATGGTCCTTGAGCTCATGCTCGTCCTTGATGTAGCGCTCGCTGCGGCCATGCTTGACCTTGTAGAGCGGTGGCTGGGCGATGTAGATATGGCCGCGCTCGACCAGTTCAGGCATCTGGCGGTAGAAGAAGGTCAGCAGCAGGGTGCGGATGTGCGCGCCATCCACATCGGCGTCGGTCATGATGATGATGCGGTGATAACGCAGCTTGTCCGGATTGTAGTCGTCCTTGCCGATGCTGGTCCCCAGTGCGGTGATCAGGGTGGCGATTTCCTGGCTGCCGATGACTTTGTCGAACCGGGCGCGCTCGACGTTGAGAATCTTGCCCTTGAGCGGCAGGATCGCCTGAAACTTGCGGTCGCGCCCCTGCTTCGCCGAACCGCCGGCGGAATCGCCCTCGACCAGATAGATCTCGGACAGCGCCGGATCCTTTTCCTGGCAGTCAGCGAGCTTGCCGGGAAGCCCGAGTCCATCCATCACCCCCTTGCGACGGGTGATTTCCCGTGCCTTGCGCGCAGCCTCGCGGGCACGCGCGGCGTCGATGATCTTGCCGCACAAGAGCTTGGCGTCGTTGGGATTCTCCAGCAGGAATTCGGCCAGCTTCTGCCCGACCACTTCCTGGACCACCGGCTGGACCTCGCTCGAAACCAGCTTGTCCTTGGTTTGCGAGGAAAACTTGGGCTCGGGAACCTTCACCGACAGCACGCAGGTCAGTCCCTCGCGCATGTCGTCGCCAGTCGTCTCGACCTTGGCCTTCTTGGCCAACTCGTTTTCCTCGATGTACTTGTTGAGCACCCGCGTCATCGCCATGCGCAAGCCGGTCAGGTGGGTGCCACCGTCACGCTGAGGGATGTTGTTGGTGAAGCATTGCACCGTTTCCGAATAGCTGTCGTTCCACTGCATCGCCACTTCGACCGTCATGCCGTCCTTTTCGCCGATCGCACTGAAAATCTTCGGATGCAGCGCATTCTTGAGGCGACTCATGTATTCGACGAAACCCTTGACTCCACCTGAATGGGCGAAGTTTTCGCTCTTGCCGTCGCGATGGTCGATCAGTTCGATCTTCACGCCGTTGTTGAGGAAGGACAGTTCGCGAATACGCTTGGCGAGAATGTCGAAATGGAACTCGACCTTGCCGAAGATTTCCTCGTCGGCCAGGAAATGCACCTCGGTGCCACGATTCTGGGTTTCACCGACTATCTGCATCGGCGACACTTCGACGCCGTTCTGGATTTCAATCGGTCGGTTCTCGACCTTGCCACGATGAAATTCCATGGCGTATTTCTTGCCATCCCTGCGCACGATCAGCTTCAGCCATTTCGACAGGCCGTTGACGCACGACACGCCAACGCCATGCAAACCGCCCGAGACCTTATAGCTGTTCTGGTTGAACTTGCCACCAGCGTGCAGCACGGTCATGACGATCTCGGCAGCCGAGCGCTTGGGTTCATGCTTGTCGTCGAACTTGATGCCCACCGGTATGCCCCGGCCGTTGTCCGAAATGGATATCGAGTTGTCTGGGTGGATGATGACCTTGATG
>JBAPWR010000514.1:0-4681 GCA_049283775.1 Thiobacillus sp. | reverse complement strand
GCGATGAAATGCAGATTGGCATGGCGCTGCCGCATCTGCGCAATGCGTTCGGCGTGGGGACTGTAGCCGGCACGCAGCAGGTCGAGTCCGCGGCTGTTGGCGAGAATCTCGAGCTGCATCGCCCTCCCATGGGCTTCGGCCTGATTCAGATACCTTTCCGCTTCATCCAGGACATCGAGCATCTTGTCCGGCGCACTGTTGTCGAGATGCAGCAGGACCTTGCCGGGATCGGCTTCGGCCGCGAGGGTGACGGCATGCACTCGTTCCCAGGATGCGTGCGGGCCGGTTCCTTCCAGGCCGCGCAACGACCAGCCGGCACCCAGCCCCACCACCAGGATCAGGCAGGCGTACGCGCAGCGCTGGAGCATCTTGCGCGATGCCCACCTGCCCTCCCCGGCCTGCGTGCCGCCGGCATGCGGCGGCACGGCATAAGCCACCTGGACCATGCTCTTCAGGCTGCGCAGGTTGCACACCCGCTGCGCCAGGGCCTCGTTCTCACGCATCCGGGCGATCAGCTTTTCGCTCTCCGCCACATCGAGCTCGCCGTCGACAAAGGCGTGCAGGGTCTCGTCCGAAATGGATTGATTCATTTCACCCTCCTCAGTAGCGGTGCCGTCTGGCTGTTCATGGCCTGATTCAGAAGCTCCCTGAGCGCGGCGCGCGCGCGGGAAAGCCGGCTCATTACCGTGCCGACCGGGATATCCAGGATGGCGGCAACCTCCGCGTAACCGAATTCCTCGAGGTCGACCAGTGTCAGCACTTGCCGCTGTCCGAGCGGCAACCGCGCCACCGCAGCACGCACGCACGCAATGACCTTCTCTCGGTCGCACTGTTGTTCCGGGGTGTCGGCAGAGGATTCGAGCACGTCGCCGAGGTCGTCGACATCCTCGAAATCACGCCGGCGGCGCAAATGATCGAGCCAGCAATGATTCATGATCGAGACCAGCCAAGACTTCATCGCCGCCTCTTCGCGCAACTGGGCGCGCTGTTTCCATGCCTTGGACAGGGTTTCCTGCACCAGGTCGTCGGCCAGCGCGGCATCGTGGCACCAGGCATAGGCGATCCGGTACAAAACCGGGCGCTGAGCCTCGATCCCGGGGCGCAGGGGGCCAAACAGAAGACGGCTGATCATGGACATGTTGTTAGGACGGGGAGCATGGTTCATTTATTCCATCAAAACTGGCGACATGAAATGGAATAAACGTTTCAAGCGATACGTCTTATACACAGGCTTGCTGATCATCAAGCCGGTATATGTCGACATTACTAATCTAGGAGACTCGAATATGAAACGCACCCTCACCCCGCTGCTCACCGCCCTGCTGCTCGCAACGGCCCCGATGACCCAAGCCTCGCCGATGGCCGAGGCCGCCGCGCCGGAAGCTGCCGCAGTCGAAAAGGTGGTGTATCACGTCAATGACGCCTCGGTCGCCCGCGTCGCCATGCGCAACGTGGAAAATCACATCAACGCTGCGCCGGACGCCAAGATCGTCGTGGTGACCCATGGCAAGGGCATCGATTTCCTCCTCAACGACGCCAAGGACGACAAGGGCCCCTTCAACGCCCAGGTTGCCGGACTCAAATCAAGGGGCGTCGAGTTCCGCGTTTGCCGCAACACGCTCAAGGGCCGCAAGCTGGGCGATGACGCGGTGATCATGGAAGCCCAGGTCGTGCCCTCAGGCGTGGCCGAAATCGGCAAGCTGCAGTCTAAGGAAGGTTACGTGTACCTGAAGCCCTGACAGCCAGATCCAAGCTCCCCGAGATCGGGAGTGAGCATGAAAAAAGCGGCCACCCGGCCGCTTTTTTCATGCACTGCGGATGAAGTGCTCGCGGTAGTACTTCATTTCGTCGATGGACTCGTAGATGTCCGCCAGCGCTTCGTGGCGATTGGACTTCTTGAACGCTTCCGACAGCCCCGGTCGCCAGCGCTTGGCCAGTTCCTTGAGCGTGCTGACATCGAGGTTGCGGTAATGGAAGAAGGCCTCGAGCTGCGGCATGTAGCGTGCCATGAAGCGGCGATCCTGGCAGATCGAATTGCCGCACATCGGCGAGGTTCTTTCCGGCACGTGCTGTTTCACGAACGCCAGCATTTGCGCCTCGGCATCCGCCTCGCTCAGCTGCGAGGCCTTGACCCGTTCGATCAGCCCCGACTTGCCATGGGTACCCTTGTTCCAGTTATCCATCGCGTTCATCACCTCGTCGGGCTGGTGCACCACCAGCACCGGTCCCTCGGCGACTGTGTTGAGGTCGGCGTCGGTGACAACGATGGCCAGTTCGATGATGCGGTCGGTTTCCGGCGACAGGCCGGTCATTTCCATGTCCAGCCAGAGCAGATGCGTGGGGTTGATCGACATGAGATCTTCCTGAATTTGACGAGCCGGCATTTTCGCATGACCCTGGACGCCGCGGGGTGGCAGAAGCCTGTTCTTGCAGCCATAATCAGGGTACTTTTTCCCAGGAGGATGGCCATGAAAACACTGATGCTCGTATTCACCGCCGCCATGTTCGCCAGCGCTGCGCAGGCAGCCCCTTTTGCCAAGGGCGACTCCAAAGTGGGCAAGGCCCTGCACGACAAATCCTGCGTCAGCTGCCACGTCAGCATGTTCGGCGCCGACGGCAGCGAAATCTATACCCGCGCCGATCGCAAAACCAAGTCAGCCGAACAACTGGCCGCACGCATCTCGGGATGCAACGCCAACACCGGCGCCGGCTGGTTCCCGGAAGATGAGCTTCATGTCGGTGCCTGGCTCAACCAGCAGTTCTACAAGTTCAAGTAAAGGAAAAGCCCATGAGTGATATCGCCCAGGATCTGGTGAGGAAAAAATGCGCGCCATGCGAGGGCGGCGTCGCCCCGCTCACCGATGCAAAGATCGCGCCGATGCTGAAAGGACTGTCCGGCTGGCAGCGAGACGGCGTCAAGATCTTCAAGGAATTCAAGTTCAAGGACCATTACCAGA
The DNA here is from genome assembly GCA_049283775.1 of Thiobacillus sp. Classification (GTDB taxonomy): domain Bacteria; phylum Pseudomonadota; class Gammaproteobacteria; order Burkholderiales; family Thiobacillaceae; genus Thiobacillus. Next base: position 1,724 of record JBAPWR010000514.1, on the reverse strand, counting down.
CCCAGGCCTTCACAAATGCGGTGATGTGGGTGTCGCACCGCGAGGATCACCATCCCTACCTCATCGTCGGCTATAACACCTGCCGCGTCGAATTCTGGACCCACGCCATCAACGGCCTGTCGGAGAACGACTTCATCTGCGCGGCCAAGGTCGACATGCTGTTCGAAATCTGAACGCGTGACGCATCACGCGCAGGGCCGGGTGATCGCGGCATTCAGCCGCCGCTTCATAGTCGAAACCGCTGACGGTCCCCTGCCCTGCCTGGTCAAGGGACGGCACTTGCGCGTGGTGTGCGGCGACCGCGTCGTCTTTCACAGCGACGGCAGGAGCGGGGTCATCGAGGACATCCTGCCCCGCACCAACCTGTTCCATCGCTCGGATGCCTTCCGCAGCAAGCCGATAGCCGCAAACGTCACGCAGATCGCCGTAGTCATGGCGGCACGCCCGAGTTTTTCGCTCGAACTTACCCAGCGCTGCATCCTCGCCGCCGAAGCGGCAGGCGTCGCCAGCCTGCTGGTGTTGAACAAGACCGACCTGCCCGAAACAGCCCTCGCCCGCGAACGCCTGAAGCTGCTGACCCGGCTCGGCTATCCGCTGGTGGAGTTGTGCGCGCATAGCGATGTTGCGCCGCTGCTGCCCGCCCTGAAGGGGCATACCACGCTGATGATCGGCCAGTCGGGAATGGGCAAGTCGACCATCATCAATGCGCTGGTGCCGGACGCCGCTGCAAACACCGCTGAATATTCCGAGGCACTCGATACCGGTCGGCATACGACGACCCACACCCGCCTCTATCCTATCGCCGACGACACGCTGCTGATCGACTCGCCGGGCTTGCAGGAATTTGCATTGCAGCACGTCGACGCCGATGCGCTCGCCCATGCCTTCGTCGAATTTCGGCCCTACCTCGGACAGTGCCGCTTCCGCGATTGCCAGCACATGAACGAACCAGGCTGCAGGATCGTCGAGGCCGTGGCTGAAGGCGAGATCGATCAGGAGCGCCTCGAGCTTTTCCGGATGCTCAGCAAGGCGCGACAAAAGTCGCCGCATCACCTATAAAAAGCACCTCTATGCCGTCAGGAGTCGAGCCATGAAACGCATCGCCGTCTTGCTGCTGCTTTCGTTCATTGGCGGATTTCCCGCTGCATTTGCAGCTGGCAAGTCGGTCGCCACGCCCTACCAGCCGGCCAGGGTCGTGTTCGATTTCTATTTCGACAATCCGCAAAAGATCGGCAGCGCGCTCTATTGGGTGCGCTCGCTGATGAACCCCCTGATGGATGCACCCTACGGCTACATGCCCGAGGACATGAAGATCATCGTGGTGATCCATGGCACGGAAATCGTCACCGTGGCAAAAAAGAACGAGGCGCGGTACGGGGAAGTCGTCGACCGCATGCGCTATTTCGCCGACCTCGGCGTGTCGTTCAAGGTCTGCGGCCAGGCGGCGGTGGACTATGGTTACGCGGTCAGTGACTTCCAGGATTTCATCGAAGTGGTTCCCAATGCCATCACCGAACTGGCGCACTGGCAACAGCAGGGCCATGCCCTGATCGTTCCGCAGATCATGGACAAGGTCCTCAACATCGAGGCCATCCGTTAACCGGTGTGGGCAGGGCCTGCGGCCCTATCGTTCGCCCCCTCCCCCTCGAGGGGGGATAAGCAGCGACTTGCCCGTTTACGGGCTTAGTCGAATGCTTAGTAGTTCCATCAGGGTTGCCCCCATG
>JBAPWR010000513.1:0-4334 GCA_049283775.1 Thiobacillus sp. | reverse complement strand
GCCGAGGTTGGCGCCATAGCAGTAAACCTGATCCGCTGCGGCGAGACTGTCGGGCAGGGCGGCTTTCATCACGCCGAGCTTCATGGTGTTGGAACGCGGTTCAAGCACGGCGAGGATGCGCGCCTTGCCGATTCTCGCCCGCAGGCCTTCCAGGGTGGTGGCGATGGCGGTGGGGTGGTGGGCGAAGTCGTCGTAGACGGTGATGCCGTGGACCGCGCCGCGGACTTCCATGCGCCGCTTGACATTCTCGAAGCGGGAAAGCGCGTCGACACCGACGTCTGCGGGGACGCCGGCGTGGCGTGCGGCGGCGATGGCGGCGACGGCGTTCATGCGGTTGTGCTCGCCGATGAGACTCCACTTCACCCGACCTTGCAGGGTGCTGTTGAAAAACAGGTCGAAGTGGCCGTTGGCGTCGACTTCGCCGGCAGTCCAGCCGCCGCTGCTGCCGAATCTTTCCACCGGTGTCCACAGACCACGTTCGAGCACGCGTTCCAGATTGTCTTCACGGCCATTGGAGACGATCAGGCCGTTGCCGGGGACGGTGCGCACCAGGTGGTGAAACTGGGTCTCGATCGCGGCGAGGTCGGGAAAGATGTCGGCGTGGTCGTATTCGAGGTTGTTGAGGATGACGGTGCGCGGACGGTAGTGAACGAACTTGGAGCGCTTGTCGAAAAAGGCGGTGTCGTACTCGTCGGCCTCGATGACGAAGAACGGGCTGTCGGTCAGTCGCGCCGAGATGCCGAAGTTCTGCGGGATGCCGCCGACCAGGAAGCCGGGGGCGAGCCTGGCGTCCTCGAGGATCCAGGCCAGCATGGCCGAGGTGGTGGTCTTGCCGTGGGTGCCGGCGACGGCGAGCACCCATTTGTCGCGCAGGACGTTCTCGGCGAGCCACTGCGGGCCCGAGGTGTAGGGCAGGCCGCGGTCGAGGATGGCCTCCATCAGCGGCTGCTTGCCGCGGCTGACGACGTTGCCGACGACGAAGATGTCGGCACCGATGTCTGCCTGGCTGGCGTCGAAGCCCTCGATGAGTTCGATGCCAAGTGATCTGAGCTGGTCCGACATCGGCGGATAGACGTTGGCATCGCAGCCGGTGACGGTGTGGCCGGCGGCGCGTGCGATGGCGGCGATGCCGCCCATGAAAGTGCCGCAGATGCCGAGGATGTGCAGGTGCATGATCGGTGAGCGAGGGGTGGAGGGTGAAATTCCTGCGGATTATCCCACAGGCGGGGTGGGACTCTGCTGCAGCAGATGGCTGAGCAGGGCGCGCAGTTTGGCCGGCTGCAGCGGCTTGTTGAGGACGGGAAATCCGGCCTGGCCGATGCGCTGGATCGTGTCGGGGGAGGTGTCGCCGGTGATGACGATGGCTGGAATGTCACGGCCGAAATGCCGACGCAGTTGTGCAATCACCTCGAGGCCATCGTTGTCGCCCGGCAGCCGGTAATCTGACACGATGACGTCGGGTACGCGCGCAAGACCGGCCAGCCAGTGCAGGATATCCTCGGCATTGGGGGCGGCGACGAGATCGATGTTCCAGCTGTCGAAGAGCTCCGCCATGCCGTGCAGGATGGCGTGGTCATCGTCAACCAGCACCACCAGCGTGTCGGCGGGCAGCATGCCTGAGGGGGCAGGCAGGCTGGGCTGCAGCGCCCGTTCCGGGTTGCCGGCAGGTAGCTCGATGCTGAAGCATGAACCTCGTCCGGGTTGCGAGCGCACTGCAAGGCGATGATCGAGCAGAAGTGCGAGCCGGTCGACGATGGCGAGTCCCAGTCCAAGGCCCTTGCGGCGGTCGCGTTCGGGATTATGCAACTGCACGAATTCCTGGAATATCGACGCCAACTGGTCGGCCGGGATGCCACGTCCGGTGTCCCACACCCCGATTTTCAGCGCGTCGCCGGATTTGCGGCAACCGACCAGCACCCCGCCATCGTCGCTGTGGCGGATGGCATTGGAGATCAGGTTGATGAGGATGCGCTTGAGCAGCAGCGGATCGCTGCAGAGGTGGCTGCTGCATGGCCGGATGCTGAATCGCAGACCCTTTTCGGCAGCAAGCGGGGCGAACTGGCTGTGGAGCTCATCGAGCAGCGGTTGCAAGGGAAAATGCACCGGCCTGGCTTCGATGGCGCCGGCGTCGAGCCGCGAGATGTCGAGCAGTGCATTGAACAGGTCTGACATCGATGTGGTGGCGTCCTCGATATTGCCGACCAGATCCGCCACCTCGGGTTGCTGGTTGCGTGCCTTCAAGGCTGAAACGAACAGCGACAGCGCGTGCATCGGCTGGCGCAGATCATGGCTGGCGGCAGCAAGGAAACGCGACCGGGCGACATTGGCGCGCTCGGCCGAGTCGACCCTGCTTGCCACTTCGCCGATGGCTGCGTTCAGACGCCCGCTCAGACGCCAGGCCAGGATGCCGCCGAGCGCCAATCCAGCGCCAATAAGCAGGCCAGCCTGCTGCCACCATTGGTCCGTGTCGGCCGCGTAATGGGAGAAATAGCTGACCAGGCCCGCTGCCGACAGCAGGGTGGGTAGAAATGCAAGAATGAGTATCTGGCTGCGGAGGATCCTGATCGGCTTGGGCAGGGCCGCAGGCAATTTCACTATGCCTGCTCGGACGCCAGGCTGGCGTCGGCGTGCAGTTGCTGCATCGCCAGCACGGCCTCGGTGCGGTTGCGGACACCGAGTGCGCCGAATATCGCGGCGACATGAACCTTGACCGTGCCTTCGGTCAGGTCGAGCTTGTAGGCGATGACCTTGTTCGGGCATCCCTGCTGCATCAGGCGCAATACCTCGAGCTGACGTTTGGTCAGGTGGATGGCGGGGGCGCCACTGGAAAAGAACGCGGCATGTGCCTCGTCCGGCCAGTGCGGGGTGAAGATCTGGCCGGCCAGAACCTGCCGCAAAGCCGACAGGATCTCTGCCGTCGTGGAAGCCTTCGGAATGTAGCCGAGGGCGCCGGCATCGAGCGCGCTGCGGATGTCGAGGGGGGAGAGTGAGGCCGACAGCACCACCAGCGGGGTGGCGGGAAAGCGCGAGCGGAATTCCCTGATGCCATGCAGGCCCGGCAATCCAGGCATGTTGAGGTCGACCAGGGCGAGATCGAGATCGGCATGCCGCAGCGCCTGACGAAACAGGCTGGGGTAATCGTCGGCTTCGACGAGGACAAGCTCCGGATCGAGCTCAAGCAAAACCTGGCGCAAGGCCTCGCGCATCAGCGGGTGATCGTCGGCAAGCAGCGCTTTCATCGAGGGGATCCAGACATCGCAATGGCTTCCGCAGGGTTTGGCCGGGTTGCCCAGGTGCGCTACTTGCCGCGAACCTTGCTCAAGCCATCGCTGATGGCGTTCTGGATGTAGCCGAAATAATAGTCGGGGGTCAGCAGGCCGATGATGGGTTCGGAAGTGGTCTCCCCGCGGGTGTCGAAAACCATGATGGTCGGCACCATGAAAACCTTGTGTTCCGCAGCGAAGGCGCCTTCGGTCGACTTGGTCCCGTCGAACAGGGTCAGGGGACGCGACGATCCCACCTCGAGTTCACGGATGATGACCTGTTTGCGGTAGGCCGGGTCTTTCTGCAGCGGGGCCAGGTATTCGCGCTTGACCCGATCGCAGTAATGGCAGCCCGGACTGGTGAACACGACCATAATCGGGACCTGGCGCTTGGCGGCTTCGCGGGCGTCGGCCTTGAAGTCGCGCGCATGGACCAGGCCGCCGGCAGCGAAACTCGTGGCAGGCAGGCTGAAGCCGCATGCTAAGATTGCCGCCCAAACAACGATAAGTAGCCTCATGGTTCCGCTATCTCCCCGACACCTCGTTTGGATAGTGTCGTGTCCTTTCTTATAAGTGAACAGTCCATTCCTACTGCCATGCCCAAGCTGACCATCGCCTCCCGTGAAAGTGCCCTTGCCATGTGGCAGGCTGAACATATCCGCGATCGCCTCAAGGCCCTCTATCCGGATCACGCGGTCGAGATCCTCGGCATGACCACGCGCGGCGACCAGATTCTTGATGTCACCCTCTCCAAAATCGGCGGCAAGGGCCTGTTTGTCAAGGAGCTGGAAGTCGCGCTCGAAGCCGGCCAGGCCGACCTCGCAGTGCATTCGATGAAGGATGTGCCGATGGAGTTGCCGCCCGGCTTCGCCCTGGCGGTGATCGGCCAACGCGAGGATCCGCGCGATGCCTTCGTCTCCAACCGCTACGAGCGTTTGTCCGACCTGCCGCCCGGCAGCATCGTCGGCACTTCCAGTCTGCGCCGCGAGGCGCAGTTGCGGGCGCGTTACCCGCATCTCGTCGTGCAGCCGCTGCGCGGCAACGTCGGCACGCGCCTGCGCAAGCTCGACG
>JBAPWR010000512.1:0-3223 GCA_049283775.1 Thiobacillus sp. | reverse complement strand
AGGTGCTGACCCGCGAAAATTACCGCGCCGTCCTGGCCGAAGAACTGCGGCCGGGTGATTTACTCCTCAACCTGTCGATCAACGTCGGCAGCGTCGATCTCATCGCCTGGTGCCAGGAAAATGGAGTGCTCTACCTCGATGCCTGCATCGAGCCCTGGGCAGGTGGCTACTACGACAACGCCCTCACCCCTTCACAGCGCTCCAACTACGGCCTGAGAGAAGCGGCGCTGGCGCTGCGCCGCCCCACCGGCAGGCCGGCGCCGGCCGCCGTGCTGACCCATGGCGTCAATCCCGGGCTGGTCTCCCATTTCGTCAAGCAGGCGCTGCTCGACATCGCCGCCACCACCGGCGACGGCGACAGTGAACCGCGCGATCGCGACGGCTGGGCCGGCTTGGCGCAACGGCTCGGCATCAGGACGATCCACATAGCCGAACGCGACACCCAGGTGGCGGCGATCCGCAAGCAGCATGGCGAATTCGTCAACACCTGGTCGGTCGAGGGCTTCGTCGGTGAAGGCTGCCAGCCGGCCGAACTGGGCTGGGGCACGCACGAGCGCCACTGGCCCGCAGACGCACACCGGCATGGCTACGGCTGCGATTCCGCGATCTATCTCGAACGTCCCGGCGCCGCCACGCGCGTGCGCAGCTGGACGCCGCTCGAGGGCCCGTACCACGGGTTTCTCATCACCCATGGCGAGGCAATTTCGATCGCCGACTACCTCAGCGTCAGCGAATCCACCGGCAACGGCAAGGTGATCTATCGTCCCACGGTGCATTACGCCTATCACCCCTGCGACGACACCGTAATGTCGCTGCACGAGCTAGCCGGCAAGGAATGGCGACTGCAGGCGCAACTTCGCGAACTCGGTGCCGCCGACATCGTATCCGGCAGGGACGAACTCGGCGTATTGCTGTGCGGCCATCCCGGCAACGCCTACTGGTACGGCTCGCGGCTGAGCATCGACGAGGCCCGCTGTCTGTGTCCGCACAACACCGCCACCAGCCTGCAGACCGCCGCGGGAGTGCTGGGCGGAGTAGCCTGGGCGATGCGCCATCCCATGGCCGGCATCGTCGACCCGGACCAGATGGATTTTCGCGAGGTGCTCGAGGTGGCCTCACCCTATCTGGGCGAAATGGCCGGCGTCTTCAGCGACTGGACGCCGCTCGCAGGTCGCGGTCAGTTGTTCGCCGAAGAGCTCGACGAAGACGATCCCTGGCAGTTCAGCAACGTCCGGGTGTAGCCTGCGCATGACGCCCGACAGTAAAACCCTCCTCAGAGCCGCCCGCCCAATTTCGCATGAACATCCACGGCACACCCACTCGCACCATTCGTCCGCTGCCTGACCGGTCCGGCGTCGAGATCATCGACCAGACCCTGCTGCCGCATCGCCTGCAGTTCCGCGTCCTGCACAGTCTCGAGGAGGCTGCCGAAGCGATCTCGGTGATGCGGGTTCGCGGCGCGCCGCTGATCGGCGCCACCGCGGCCTACGGTGTCGCGCTGGCGCTGACCGAGGATGCTTCGGAAGGCCGTCTCCATGACGCCTGCGCGCGCCTGCTCGCCACCCGGCCCACTGCGGTCAACCTGCGCTGGGCGCTCGAGCGGATGCAGGCCCGGCTCGCCGCGCTGCCCGCGGAGCAACGCTGCGATGCCGCCTGGCTTGAAGCCGCCGCGGTTTGCGACGAGGATGTCCTGCTCAACCAGGCCATCGGCCGCCACGGCATGGAACTGATCCGCCGGTGTCACCAGCAGGCGTCGCGCCCCGTCAACGTCATGACCCATTGCAACGCCGGCTGGCTGGCGACAGTGGACTGGGGCACCGCGCTGGCGCCGGTCTACAGTGCATTCGATGCCGGCATTCCGCTGCATGTGTGGGTCAGCGAGACCCGGCCGCGCAACCAGGGCGCGGCGCTCACGGCCTGGGAACTGGCGCAGCACGGCGTGCCGCACACGGTCATCGCCGACAATGCCGCCGGCCATCTGATGCAGCACGGACAGGTCGACCTGGTCATCGTCGGTGCCGACCGCGCGGCTGCCAACGGCGACATCGCCAACAAGATCGGCACTTATCTCAAGGCCCTCGCCGCGCACGACAACGGCGTGCCCTTTTACGCGGCGGTACCCGGCCCCACCATCGACTGGCGCCTGACCGACGGCCGCGGCATCCCGATCGAGCAGCGCGCCGCGTCCGAAGTCACCCATCTGCAGGGCCAGGCCGAGGATGGCCAGGTGATGAGCGTGCGCCTCACCCCGGCGCAAAGCGGCGCGGCCAATCCGGCCTTCGACGTCACCCCGGCGCGGCTGGTCGGCGGAATCATCACCGAACGCGGCATCTGTTCCGCCACCCACGACGGACTGGCGCAACGCTACCCGGAGGCGGGCGCCCAGCGCAGCGCATGAGGAGACCGGCATGAACGAAAGCGAACTGCGCGCAGCCCTTGCCGAAACAGCCCGGCAATCGGCGCGACAGGGACTCAACCCGGGCAGCTCGGGCAACCTCAGCGTGCGAGTGCCGGAAGGCTTTCTCGTCACGCCGAGCGGACTGGCCAACGACACGCTGCAAGCCGGGCAAATGGTCGGCGTCGACATGCACGGACAGTCGAACGGCAATCTCAAGCCTTCCAGCGAATGGCGCATCCACCGCGACATCTATCACGCGCGGCCCGAAGTGAATGCGGTGGTCCACGCGCATTCTCCCTACGCGGTCAGCCTCGCCTGCCTGCGCCGCGACATCCCGCCTTTCCACTACATGATCGCCGCCGCCGGCGGCAAGGACATCCGCTGCGCCGGCTATGCCACCTTCGGCACCCAGGCGCTGTCCGACAATGTCCTGGCTGCGCTGCAGAATCGCCGCGCCTGCCTGATGGCCAATCACGGCCTGGTGGCGGTAGGCGCGAACCTGGATGCCGCCCTGTCGCTGGCAATGGAGGTGGAGGAACTCTGTGCGCAGTACTGGCGCGCGTCGCTGATGGGCGAGCCGGTGCTGCTGGACGACGTCGAAATGGACGAGGTGCTGGAGCGCTTCAAAGACTACGGCCAGCGCTGAATGGTCTGACATCGATTGGACAGCCAATGAAACCACTGATTGCCTTGCTCACTCTGCTCGCGCTCAATCCGGCTTTTGCCGCGGTGAGCGTGCCCGGGTACTGGATCGATCCCAGCCAGTCGGCCATCGAGGATCCGGATCGACTGGTGGATGCCTTTCTGAAAGCAGTGGATCGCGGC
>JBAPWR010000511.1:0-1875 GCA_049283775.1 Thiobacillus sp. | reverse complement strand
TGTTCGATGTGCTCGTTGATGCTCGAGTCCTTTTCGATGAACAGGTCGCGCGCCGGCACGTAGGCTTCAGGCTGATAGTAGTCGTAGTAGGAGACGAAATACTCGACCGCGTTTTCCGGGAAGAACTCGCGCATCTCGGAATAAAGCTGCGCCGCCAGGGTCTTGTTCGGCGCCATGATCAGCGCCGGCCGGCCGGTTCGCGCAATCACGTTGGCCATGGTGTAGGTCTTGCCAGAGCCAGTCACCCCCAGCAGGGTCTGGAACGACAGGCCGTCCTCGATGCCCTCGACCAGCTGGGCGATGGCGGCCGGCTGGTCGCCGGCAGGCGGAAACGGCTGGAACAGACGGTAGGGGCTATTGGGGAAGGTGACGAACACAGGTAAAATCGCGCGGCAAAATTGACTGATCTTAGCACCTGCGGATAACGGGTGCATGAAGGAACCACTGTGGAACTCTCGCGCCGCGTCCAGGCCATCAAGCCTTCGCCCACCCTTGCGGTCACCGCCCGCGCAGCCATGCTGAAAGCCCATGGCCGCGACATCATCGGACTGGGGGCCGGCGAGCCGGATTTCGATACTCCGCAGCACATCAAGGATGCGGCCATCGGCGCAATCAATAGCGGATTTACCAAATATACCGCCGTAGACGGGACTCCCAGCCTGAAGGCAGCGATCATCGCCAAGTTCAAACGCGACAATGGCCTGGAGTACACGGCCAAGCAGATTCTGGTTTCCTGCGGCGGCAAGCAGAGCTTCTTCAACCTGGTCCAGGCCGTCATCAATCCCGGTGACGAGGTCATCATTCCGGCACCGTATTGGGTTTCCTATCCCGATATCGTGATCCTTGCCGACGGCAAGCCGGTGATCATCGAGGCCGGCATCGAACAGGGTTTCAAGATCACCGCGGCGCAACTCGAAGCTGCGATCACCCCGCGCACTCGCCTGTTCGTCATCAACAGCCCGTCCAATCCGACCGGCGCGGTCTACACCCGTGAGGAACTCGCCGCGCTCGGCGACGTTCTGCGCAAGCACCCGCAGGTGCTGATCGCCACCGACGACATGTACGAGCACATTCGTCTGAACGACGTGCCTTTCGTCAACATTCTCAACGCCTGCCCCGATCTTTACGACCGTACCCTGGTCCTCAACGGTGTTTCGAAAGCCTATTCGATGACCGGCTGGCGCATCGGCTACGCGGCCGGCCCGGAAGCGATCCTGCGCGCCATGACCAATGTCCAGTCGCAGTCCACCTCGAACCCGACCTCGATTTCCCAGGTTGCGGCCGAAGCGGCGCTGAATGGTGACCAGGGATGCATGGCACCGATGCTGGCTGCCTTCAGGGAACGTCACCGCCTGGTGGTCGACGGGCTCAATGCGATTCCGGGCTTCAAGTGTGTCGACAGCGGCGGGGCTTTCTACGCCTTTCCTGATGCGCGTGCCGCGATTTCCAGCCTGCTGGCCCGCGATATCATCGAGGAAGGCACCGACATCGCGTTTTCCGAATATCTGCTGGAAAGTGCCGATGTCGCGGTCGTTCCCGGCTCGGCATTTGGTGCGGAAGGCTATATTCGCCTCTCCTTCGCCACCTCCCACGACAACCTGGAAAAGGCGCTGGCACGTCTGGCTGCGGCGCTCGCCTGAATTCGCTCGAAATCGCGCAGGCGCTGATGCTGGTGCCCTGAGCCGATCAGGGGTAGGCTTGGCCACTAGTCAGCGTGCGGTTCAGCTTAATGCAATTGACATCGAGACGAAGCAATCTGGATTGGCTGATCCAGATTGCCTACACCACCTGGCGCCTGTTCGACAAGAACGGCCTGAAGAACCATGCCGCCGCGACGGCCTTTTATTTTCTGCTGTCCGCCACCCCCCTGCTCCT
>JBAPWR010000510.1:0-1530 GCA_049283775.1 Thiobacillus sp. | reverse complement strand
GCCTCGACCACCTCGACAGTCGGCAACAGGATCAGCTCCTTGGCCATCTCGCGGCGATGACTCAGCACACGCACTTCGATGCCGCGCGCAGCCAGCAAGCTGACGAGATGGCTGCCGACAAATCCGGAACCGCCGAGAATGCAAATTCGTTGTGTGCGCATGGTGTGATCAGCTTGTGTCAGTTGCCACGGATTCTAACCGGGCGACTGGGCCAGTTCCAGTGAAGGCCCCTTTTGGCTGACGCTGGCAGCCGGCAATGCGGCCTTGCGCGGCGGGATCTCCCCCAGGCGGTCCGTCAGCAGCACCGAGGGTTGGTCGAAACGGGCCGCGTAGTACATCGCGTTGCTCATCACCTTCTTGACGTAGTCTCGGGTTTCATCGAAGGGGATCGATTCGATGTAGACCGCTGCCTCCATCGGCTCGCTGTCACGCCAGCGCTGGGCTCGGCCGGGGCCGGCATTGTAGGCAGCGGTCGCCAGCACCGGCGATCCGTCGAGGCGGTCCTGGACATGCTTGAGGTAATAGGCCCCGAACTGGATGTTGCGTGCCGGATCCTGCATTTCTCGGGTGTTGAAGCGCTTGATGCCGAGCTGCTTGGCGATCCAGCGCGCGGTCGAGGGCATGATCTGCATCAGCCCGGAGGCGCCGACGTTCGATTTCGCCACATTGATGAAGCGGCTTTCCTGGCGCATCAGACCGAATATCCAGGCCTCGTCGAGCTGGTTTTCGCTGGCAGCGCGCTGCGCCAGGTCACGGTAGGGGGCGAGAAAGCGCAGTTCGAAATCATGCAGGTCGCGGGTCCGCTCGGCGGTATTGATGGCGCGGTCGTACCAGGACAGGCGGTGCGCCAGTTCGGCAGCGGCAAGCAGCTGCGCATCGGTGAATCCACGGATCGCCCAGGCCCATTCGCTCGTCGCCTCGCTGCGCAAGCCCAGTCCGTAAAGTGCCGTAGCACGAGCGATGCCGGGATGGCGGGAGATCGCCTCGACCTCGACATCACCGACCTTGACTGCGGCTGCGGGCACCTGCATCACCGCCCCCAGCTCCTCCTGCGCCAATTGGCCGTAGTAATCATGCTGGCGCGACAGCTCGAGGAAAATTGCGGTGGCGGCAGCGCCTTGCCCGGCTTGCTTCAAGGCACGGCCGCGCCAGTAGCGCCAGGTCGGTTGCGCCCGGCTCGCCTCGCCCATGCTGTCGATCACGCTCAGCACAGTCCGCCACTCGCTGGCGCGCAGGGCGGCGCGCGCCCACCATTCGCGCTGCGCATCGTTCAGTGCATCCGTGCCGGCCAGCCGGAACCAGTCAAGTGCGACTGGTTCGTGCCGACGTGCGGCCCAGACAGCAAGTCTTGCCCAGCCGTTGCGCTGTTCCTCCCCAGCCAGCCCCGGCAGCAACTTGCGCAAGGCCAGCTCGGCCGCGTCCGAATTGCTCCGGGCGATCTGCTCGACCGCATAGAGGGCGATTTCACGATGGCCGCGCTGTGTCAGATCGAGGCTGCCCGAATCGAGCAGGCGCGCCGCCTCCTTCTGG
>JBAPWR010000509.1:0-2721 GCA_049283775.1 Thiobacillus sp. | reverse complement strand
CAGCGAACTTGATTCGTCGGAAATCATGCGCGCGTTGGAGCGCCTGACCGGCGAAGCCAAGTGAGCGTCAAGGAACGCGTCGTCTTCCTCGACCGCGCCGCCTTCACCACCGAGGATCTGCCGGTCCCGAACTTCGACCACAACTGGAGCGAATACCCGCAAACGGAAGCGGCCGACATCGTTCCGCGATTGTTCTGGGCGACCACCGCGATCACCCATGCCTGCCCGTTGGATGCCGAGGCGGTCGCCCAGTTGCACAAGCTCCAGCGCATTGTCGTCACCGGACCGGCTGAAGTGGATGCGACAGCGTGCGCAGCGCAAGGGATTGCGCTGCGGCATTTGCCGCCATCCGACACCCCGGGCCGATCGCTGGTCGACTTGCTCGAAACGCTAGTCGTCGAAGCACGACGATAGAACATGCAATGCTGAGGTAACCATCGAGTGAAAGTGATCTACAAGATCACCTACCCGAACAACAAGATCTACGTAGGCAAGGATCTGACCGACAGCATCAACTACTTTGGCAGCGCCAGTGATGCGCTTATCGCTCGAGACTTCAGCCGAGAACAACGCCGCGACTTCACGATCAGACGCGAAATCCTTTGGCAATCGGAAATCGCGTCGGACTCTGAGGTCAATCAAAAAGAAGTCGAATTCATCATCAAGCTGCGGGCAAACAACCCTCGCATTGGCTATAACCAATGGCCCAAATTCAGCGGTAGTCAAAACGATGACGCTTAGCGTGAAACTCGCGGACCCCTCCCTGTTCAGGCAGCAGGTACTGATCGGCGGCGAATGGCAGGACGCTCGCGACGGGGTGACATTCGAGGTGCGCAACCCGGCGGATGAAACCTGTGTCGGCACGGTGCCTGGCTGCAGCGTGACCGACGTCGAACGTGCAATCGAAGCTGCGGACGCGGCCTTTCCTGCCTGGCGCGATCAGACTGCAAAGGTACGCGCGCAAAGCTTGCGCCGCTGGTTCGACCTGATCCTCGCGCACCGAGATGATCTCGCCGCGATCATGGTCAGCGAGCAGGGCAAGCCGCTCGCCGAGGCGCGCGGCGAGATCGAGTACGCGGCCAGCTTCGTCGAGTGGTTCGCCGAAGAGGCGCGCAGGATATACGGTGACGTGGTGCCGTCGCCATGGGCCGACCGGCGCATGTTCACGCTGCGTCAGCCGGTGGGCGTGGCGGCACTGATTACGCCATGGAATTTCCCCGCGGCGATGCTGACCCGCAAGGCTGGTGCGGCGCTGGCCGCAGGCTGCACGGTGGTGGCCAAGCCTGCTTCGCAAACCCCTTTCACGGCACTGGCACTGGCCGAACTGGCGCAGCGTGCGGGCCTGCCGCCGGGGGTACTGAACGTGGTGACCGGCGACTCGGCGACCATCGGCGTGGTGCTGACATCCCATCCCCTGGTAAGGAAAGTCTCGTTCACCGGCTCGACCGCGGTAGGCAAGCAACTCCTCGCGCAAGGCGCCGCCACCCTGAAGCGCGTCTCGCTCGAACTCGGCGGCAATGCGCCCTTCATCGTGTTCGACGATGCCGACCTCGATGCCGCGATCTCCGGTGCGCTGGCCAGCAAGTACCGCAACACCGGTCAGACCTGCGTGTGCGCCAACCGTGTATTCGTGCACGAAATGATCTTCGATGCTTTCGCAGGCAAATTCGCCTCAGCCGTCGCGCAGCTGAAAGTGGGCGACGGCTACACCCCCGGGGTTGAAACCGGTCCGCTGATCAGCGCCGCCGCCGTGCAAAAGGTCAAGGCGCACGTCGCCGACGCGCTGGCGCACGGTGCGACGCTTCTCACTGGCGGGCATCCTCACGCACTCGGCGGGCGCTTCTTCCAGCCGACCGTGCTCGCCGGCTGCACACCCGACATGCAGGTATGCCGCGACGAGACCTTCGGCCCGGTGGCGCCATTGATCCGCTTCTCCAGCGAAGCCGAGGTCATTCGCATGGCCAACGACACCGACTACGGACTTGCCGCCTATGCCTACACCCGCGATCTCGGCCGCGCCTGGCGCCTCGCCGAACAGCTGGAATACGGCATGGTCGGCATCAATGCCGGGGTGATTTCCACCGCCGAGGCGGCGTTCGGCGGCGTCAAGCAGTCCGGGCTTGGGCGCGAAGGCGGGCGCTTCGGCATCGACGAATACCTCGAAAGCAAATACGTGAATCTGGGTGGGCTGGGATAAGCGCGCACAGGACTGCCTCGAGTCGCAGGCATGACGCTGGCAAGGAGAACCGCATGGCCCTGATTCTCGCCGATCTCCTGGTGGTGCTGCACCTGCTGTTCGTCGCCTTTGTCGTCGCCGGCGGCTTCCTGCTGCTGCGCTGGCCGAAGCTCGCATGGCTGCAAGTGCCGGCAGCGGTGTGGGGCGCCGCCATCGAATTCAGCAGCGGCATCTGTCCGCTGACCCCGCTGGAAAATCACCTGCGTGCCCTCGGCGGCGAAGCCGGCTACAGCGTCAGCTTCATCGAGCGCTACCTGATGCCTATCCTCTATCCGGCGAACCTGACCGTGCCGATCCAGATTGTTCTGGGCGGGATAGTCGTGGCAGTCAATCTTGCCGCCTACGGACTGGCCATCCGGGCTTGGAGACGCCGGCGCGCCGCCTGACTCTCGAGTCGACAGGTTTTTCCGCGCGCGGTGCAGCGAGGTGCATCAGGCTGCCCGGCAGGGCGATTTTTCGTTGCGGTTAAAATCCGAGGTTCTGCC
>JBAPWR010000508.1:0-2153 GCA_049283775.1 Thiobacillus sp. | reverse complement strand
GCACCTGGTCCCAGGTACCGTTGAAGTTGCCGCGGCGATAGAGGAAGTCGTCGGTGACGGCGAGCTTCTCGTTGAGTTTGTCCTCGTAGGGCGCGCGCACCTTCTTGATGTAGGCGGCCATGTCCTGGTCGGGCGGCAGCAGGTTGGAGAACACCGGCAGCAGGCGGTACTTGTAGCTGGCAACGCGCTTGCCCTTGACCTCGAAGTCCATGACGCCGAGGAACTTGCCGTTGGAGCCGGCGTTGGTCACCAGGGTGATGCCCTTGGCGTTCTTGACCTGCACCGGTTGCGGCACGCCGTCGTGGGTGTGGCCGCCGAAAATGGCGTCGATGCCGGTGACGCGGCTGGCCATCTTGAGGTCGACGTCCATGCCGTTGTGCGACAGCACGACCACGACCTGTGCACCCTTGGAGCGTGCCTCGTCGACCCATTTCTGCATGTTGTCGTCGCGAATGCCGAAGCTCCAGTCCGGGACCATCCAGCGCGGATTGGCGATCGGGGTATAGGGGAAGGCCTGGCCGATGACGGCGATCTTGACGCCATTCTGTTCCTTCATGGTGTACGGCTCGAACACCTGGTCGCCGAAGTCGTTGGTGACGACGTTCTGCGCGACGTAATCCACGCCTGCCTTCTTGAAGTCGCCGTTGACGATTTCCATCACCCGCTCGGCGCCGAAGGTCGACTCCCAGTGCGGCGTCATGATGTTGACGCCGAGCTTGATGCAGGCGTCGACCATATCCTGGGCATTGGTCCACAGGGAAGTGGCCGAACCCTGCCAGGTGTCGCCGCCGTCGAGCAGCAGGGCGCCAGGACGCTGTGCACGGATCTTGTCGACCAGGGTCTTGAGGTGGGCGAAGCCGCCGACCTTGCCGTAGACCCTGGCCGCTTCAGTGAAATCGAGATAGGTGAAGGCGTGCGCTTCGGCGCTGCCGGGCTTGATGCCGTACTTCTTCAGCAGGTCCTGGCCGACGATATGCGGTACGGCGCCTTTCGCAGGTCCGACGCCGATGTTGACGTTGGGCTCGCGGAACCACACCGGCAGCAACTGGGCGTGGCAATCGGTGAAATGCATGAAGGAAACGTTGCCATGGCGCGGCACGTCGTAGAAATTCGCGGGCGCCTTCCCGGCCAGCGCGGACTTGCTGTCCAGCGCCATGCCGGAGGCGGCGGCGACGGCGAGCAGTTGCATAAACTCGCGACGGTTCATGTGCATAGGAATCTCCTCGGTGGTATACGGGGGAACAGGAATTTGATTTTCCACAGGCGGAAGAAGGCCGTAAATAGTAGCTCCGGCTCATCCGCCTAAACAAAAAAGCCCGGTTGCCCGGGCTTTTCTGCAGCAGCGATGCTTACTTGCGGAATACCGAAGCTTGCATCGGCAGACCATTGGACAACGAGGAGTGGAAATACTCCAGGTTGTTCATGATCTCGCCACCTTGGGGCGGCGGAACCTGACGGACCTGCCTGAAGCAGCCCTGATAGCGGTTCTGCAGCGTCACCAGGTTGGTACCGGCACGGAACACCGGCCAGTGGGTTGCATGGCCAACCGGCGGCGAGATCAGCTCGGAACGCAGACGCGTGCCGCCGTTTTGCACGTGGCAGCTGGCGCAAGCGAAGTTGAGCTGGCCCTTGCGAGTGTAGAACGTGTTCTTGCCCGCGTTCCATGCTTCCATGGCCTTGGGCCCCTCGACCTTGATGTTCATCAGCATGCCGTCGGACAGCGTGCGCATGTAGGCGGTGAGCGTACCCATGGTCTTCATGTCGTCGACCTTGTAGGGCTCTTCGCCATTGGCGACGCGGCAGTCGTTGATGGCGTCGTGCAGGGTGATCACCTTGCCGCGGGCGTCGTCGAACATCGGGTAGTTTCCGGCGATGTTCTTGCCGCCGTTGGGCAGGCAGTCGGCGTAGGTCTTGCCGCTCTTCAGCGGGGTCTCCCACATCTTCCGGCCCTGGTCGATCGTCTCCATGAACGGCGGGAACTCCATGATTGCGTCGTACTGGGATTTGCTGTCCGCATCGAATGCCAGTGCGCCGTAGATGTAGTCCTCGATCTTGACGTTGGGGTACTTGGTGGTGAAGAACTTGATCAATTCCTGCCGGTGCTGCTCGGGTGTCGCGTGCGCAGTGGCCGCGCCGAGAGCGATCCCCAGACC
>JBAPWR010000507.1:0-3191 GCA_049283775.1 Thiobacillus sp. | reverse complement strand
GCCATTGCCTGTATGCGCCAGATCCATGACCTGGTCGGCACCCTGGCGGGTCGGGTGGGCCAGATGCACTTTTACGCTGGGAGGCATCTGCCCCAGGCGCCCGGAAAGATCGACTTGCAGGGTCTCGCCAACCAGATTGATGGTGGCTGCCAGGTCGAGCTTGCGCGCCAGTTCGTCACGTTCGAGCGTCTGGTTGATGGCAAGCCCCGCCTTGTAGTAATCGCCGACGACCAGGCCATCGGCACTGCGGTAAGCGATCCAAACGGTGACCAAGCCAGCAACGACTGCGGCGGCTGGCAGGCTGATGAGGAACCAGGGCCAGGGTTCGCGGTACCAGGGACGGCTGCGGGGTGCGCTGAGGGTAGTGGACACGGATTTCACCTGTTGAAGAACTTGGTGGTCACTTCCTGCTTGATGCCGGGATCATCCACCGCCTGCACCGTGAACGTGACTTCGATCGAGCGGCCCTTGAGGTCGACGGGGTCGGCGATCAGGCTGACCGGAATCTCCAGCGTTTCCATCTCGCGTGCCGAGACAGGAAGGGTGGAGGTGATAACTCGCAGTCCGGGGATGCCGGCTGCATTGAGGGTGTACTGGTGCGCCTCGTTGTCCTTGTTGATGAGCTGCAGGCGGTAGACGTTCTCGATCATGCCGTCGTCGGTCTCCTTCGACAGGGCCACGCGGTCGCGCACCACGTCGACACGGAGCGGCACGCGGGTGGCCAGGCTGTAGACGAAGACGCTGCTGATCACCAGCATCAGCGCGGTGTAGATCAGGGTACGGGTACGCAGCACGTGACGCAGGATGCCGCTGTCCGGATACTTGCCCTTGATCACGTTCTCGGTGGTGTAGCGGATCAGGCCGCGCGGGTAGCCCATCTTGTCCATGATCTGGTCGCAGCCGTCGATGCAGGCGGCGCAGCCAATGCATTCGTATTGCAGGCCGTTGCGGATATCGATGCCGGTCGGGCAGACCTGGACGCAGACGCCGCAGTCGACGCAGGTGCCCAGTCCCTTGGCCTTGTAGTCGACCTTTTTGCCGCGCGGCCCGCGCGGTTCGCCGATCGAGGTGTCGTAGGTCACCGTCAGGGTGTCGGAATCGAACATCACGCTCTGGAAGCGCGCATAGGGGCACATGTATTTGCATACCTGCTCGCGCATGAATCCGGCGTTGCCCCAGGTGGCGAAGCCGTAGAACAGGATCCAGAAGGTTTCCCAGGGTCCCAGGCTGGCACTGAGCAAGCCGGCAGCCAGTTCCTTGATCGGAGTGAAATAGCCGACGAAGGTAAAGCCCGTCCACAAGGCCAGTGCAAACCACACGGCATGCTTGAGGCCACGCTTCCTGAGCTTGTTGGCGTTCCACGGCGACTTGTCGAGCTTCTTGCGCGCGAGGTGGTCTCCTTCAAGCCACTCCTCCACCCACATGAACACTTCGGTGTAGACGGTCTGCGGACAGGCATAGCCACACCACAATCGCCCCGCCACCGCAGTAAACAGGAACAGCGCCAGCGCCGACAGGATCAGGATGCCGGTGAGATAGATGAAATCCTGCGGCCAGAAGACCAGGCCGAAGATATAGAACTTGCGCGTGGCGAGATCGAACAGCACCGCCTGGCGGTCGTCCCATTGCAGCCAGGGCAGGCCGTAATAGACCGCCTGGGTGATCAGCACCAGGGCGATGCGCCAGTTGGCGAACACGCCATGCACGGCGCGTGGCTGGATTTTCTGGCGGATTGCGTAGAGCTGCTGTTCGACAGGTTCCTCTGCAGCAGATTCTTCGCGGGGCGGGGTCTTGTCGTCTGTGGCCATGGTATCAATCGCTGAGTTTCGCGAATCCTCAACAGCCGTTAAGGACTCGCGAAACTGACCGGGCGGACCCGGTCAGAAGGGCTGGTCAGGGCTGGGCGGGCGCAGCGGGGGCTGCGTCTTCAGCCGGGGCTTCGGCAGCCGCGGCTTCCGCAGCAGGCTCCTCGGCTTCCGCAGCGGCGGGCGGTTGGCCGCCGCCAAGACCGTAGACGTAGGCGGTCAGCAGATGCAGCTTGGCGTCCTTGTTGGAGGTCGTGCCCATGGTCTGGTCCATGCCGGGCATCACGCCGTTGCGACCCTTGACGATGCTCTCGGTGATCGCAGCCTCGGAACCGCCATAGAGCCAGACGTTGTCTGTCAGGTTGGGTGCGCCCATGGCCTGCATGCCGGTGCCGTCGGGCATGTGGCAGGCGGCACAGTTCTCCTCGAACTTCGGCTGGCCGGCAGCGGCAAGCGCGGCATCATGGTCGCGTCCGGCAAGCGACATCACGTAGTGCGCCACTTCCCTGGTGCCATCGGCGCCGAGTGCTTCGCCGAGGGCCGGCATCATCGCCATGCGGCCTTCGGCGATCGAGGTCTTGATCGCGTCGGGGTCGCCGCCGTACAGCCAGTCGCCGTCGGTCAGGTTGGGAAAGCCGCGTGCACCTGCGGCATCCGATCCGTGGCACTGCGAGCAGTAGGTCAGGTAGAGGTTCTTGCCGATGGCAAGGGCTTCCGGATCGGAGGAAACCGCCAGGATATTCTGCCCGAGGAACTTGGCGTAGATCGGCTGAAACTTCTCTTCCGCCTTCTGCACCTCGGCCTCGTACTCACCCAGCTGCGTCCAGTTCAGCAGGCCCTTGAAATTGCCGAGGCCCGGCCACAACGCGAGGTAGACCAGTGCGAAGATCAGGGTGCCGTAGAACAGACCCAGCCACCAGCGCGGCAGGGGGTTGTTGAGGTCCTGCAGGTCGCCGTCCCAGGTGTGCTCCATGAGTTCGGCCTTCTCGCCGGCGGCGAGCTTGCGCGTGGTCTGCGACTTGAGGAATATCCAGGTGCCGATGATGCTCACCAGGGTGATGACGCTGATGTAGATCGGCCAGAAGCCGCTTGTGAAATCGCTCATTGCTTGTCTCCTTTTTTGGCTGACGTGTCTTCATCGTCGAAGGGCAGCTTGCCGGCGTCTTCGAAACGCTGCTTGTTGCCCTTGCTGTAGGCCCACCAGACGATGCCGATGAAGACCACGATGAAGATCACCGTAACGATGCCGCTGATGGTTCCGCTGTCCATGGTCAGTTCCTCGGGGCGTGGGTGCCCAGGACCTGCAGATAGGCGATCACCGCATCCATCTCGGTCTTGCCTTCCAGTTCCGCGGGGGCGTTGGCGATCTGCTCTTCGGTGTAGCCG
>JBAPWR010000506.1:0-1564 GCA_049283775.1 Thiobacillus sp. | reverse complement strand
GACCAGCTGGTCACGGACTGAAGCCTCCGGCAATCGACGCCCGACGCTGCGCGGTCGGCCCGGCGTGGCGTGTATAATATTCGAGTTTTCTAATATTCATTTGGAGCTTCAACATGCACACCGGCACAACCCTGACCCAGTTCATCATCGAGGAACAGCGCCGTACTGCGGGCGCGACCGGCGATTTCACCTCGCTGCTGAACGACGTCGTCACCGCCTGCAAAGCAATTTCCAACGCCGTGAACAAGGGCGCATTGCTCGGCGTGATGGGTTCGCTGGATTCGGAAAACGTGCAGGGCGAGACGCAGAAGAAGCTCGACGTCATCACCAACGACATCATGATCCGCTCCAACGAGTGGGCGGGTCACCTGGCCGGCATGGCATCCGAGGAAATGGACGAGCCCTACCCGATTCCCAGCCAGTACCCGCTGGGCAAATACCTGCTGGTGTTCGATCCGCTCGACGGCTCGTCGAATGTCGACGTCAATATCTCGGTCGGCACCATCTTCTCTATCCTCAAAGCCCCGGTCGCCGGCCGCGCCGCCAAGATCGAGGACTTCCTGCAGACCGGCACCCGGCAGGTGTGCGCCGGCTACGCGATCTACGGTTCGTCGACCATGCTGGTGCTCACTTTCGGCCACGGTACCAACGGTTTCACCCTGGACCGCGATGTCGGCGAGTTCGTGTTGACCCACCCCAACATGACCATTCCCGCCGAAACCAGGGAGTTCGCCATCAACGCCTCCAACATGCGTTTCTGGGAGGCCCCGGTGCAGCGCTACGTCGACGAATGCCTCGCCGGCAAGACCGGTCCGCGTGGCAAGGACTTCAACATGCGTTGGGTCGCCTCGATGGTCGCCGAAGTCCACCGCATCCTTACCCGCGGCGGCATCTTCATGTATCCCAAGGACACCAAGGATCCCTCCAAGGCCGGCAAGCTGCGCCTGCTGTACGAGGCCAACCCGATGGCCTTCATCGTCGAGCAGGCAGGCGGCGCCGCCACCACCGGCCGCGAGCGCATCCTCGACCTCGCGCCCGAAGGCCTGCACCAGCGCGTGCCGGTGATCCTCGGTTCCAAGACCGAAGTCGACACCGTCACCGGCTACCACCACGAAAAAGCCGCCTGAGCATCCTGCCGCCCCGGCCAGCCATTCGTGGTCGGGACACTGGCTGCGCCAGAACGAAAAAAGCCGGGAAATTCCCGGCTTTCTTTCGACCTGTTCGATCAGTGCTCGATCATCCTCGGAAGTCCCTTGGCCTGCTCGATCCACTTCGTTACTTCGGATTCGGTGGGCACCTGGCGGGTGAGCTTCTTTTCCTGGTTGACCGTCGCCATCGCCTGGGCGAGATTGGCCGCGTTGCGCTTGGCGAGTTCGGGCACGGTGTCGACGCCGGCCGCCTCGAGCAGTTCGGAATATTCCGAGCCCACGCCGCTGATGCGATAGAGGTCGGCCATGTTGGCGAACTTCAGGATGCGCGCCTCGGACAAGCCGGTCTTTTCCGCCAGTTGCTTGCGCTGCTTCGGCGTCAGTGCGTTCTGCAGCAGCGAATCCGTGTCCTTCAC
>JBAPWR010000505.1:0-1978 GCA_049283775.1 Thiobacillus sp. | reverse complement strand
GCTGAAAAAAACGCAATGAAGGGCGCTTCGGCATGCAGGGACTAATACGCACCATAGCGTGCAGCATCGTGTTCGTCGCGCAGGCCAGCGTCGCGGCGGTGGATGGCAAGGCGATTCTCGAAAAGGTCGACAAGAACCTGACGCCCGAGTCCTACGAGATGTACCGCAAGCTGATCAACATCGAGCCGGACGGCAGGCGCAAGGAATTCGTTCTTTACACCGCCAAACAGGGTCGGGACAGCATGGTGGCGCTGTTCCTCGAGCCGACCACCGACGCCGGTCGGACCACCCTGCGGCTCGGCGACAACATGTGGCTGTACATTCCCGACGTGGGCCGGCCGATCCGCATCACCAGCCTGCAGTCGGTGGTCGGCGGAATCTTCAACAATGCCGACCTGATGCGCCTGGATTTCAGCACCGAGTACGAGGTTGCGGCGGTCGAGGAACAGGGCAAGACCTACCGTATGTCGCTCAAGGCGCGAACGGATACCGTCGCCTACGATCGCCTGATCATGGTCGTCGATCGCGCCGCAATGCTGCCCCTGACCATCGAGGCCTACGCCGCCAGCGGCTTGTTGATCAAGACGTTGCGCTACCGTGACGTCAAGGACTTCGGCGACGGCATCCGCCGTCCCGCGGTGCTGGAGACCGACAGCCCTTTGTACCAGGGCTACAAGGCGGTCATGCTGTTCGCGAAAATCAAACGGCGCAATTTTCGCGACGAGGTATTCACCCTCAACTACATGCCCAGGATCAAGGAGCTGCGCTGAGCCCGACGCCAGCCGTCGGGGAGCGTCCTGTCATGATCCGCGCGGACTGCCCGAACCACAGCAAGCCTGACGGGCTTTGCAGCAGGCGGCTCGCAATGCTCGCCGCGGCCTGCCTAGCGCTGCCACTTCCCGCAGGGGCGGAAGACTATAGCTTCGACGCCGGCGAGTACGAAACCAGGGCGTTCGAATTGCGCGGCTATGCCGAGATCGAGCCGGCCTATTCGCGAAGCAACCAACAGGGCGCGCTCTATCAGCTGGAATTTTTCGACGCCAGTCCGCGCGACAGCATCTATCGCCTCCCTGCGGCACTGGAACTGGAGGGCCGCTACCGCAAGGGCATCGCCACCGCGTCGTTCCGGACCCATTCCAGCAAGGTCTGGGACTACCAGCACGAGGCAGCCGAGCACGCACTGTACGAGGGCCTGTTCACCCTGCAGCCGGATCCTGGCTTCACTTTCGACATCGGCAAGAAGGCCTACCTGTGGGGCACTGGCTATGCGTGGAATCCGGTCGCCTTCGTCGAAAGGGCCAAGGACGCCGGCAACGCCGACCTCGCCCGCGAAGGTTTCTGGACGGCGAGCTTCGACTGGATCCGCAGCTCCGACGGACCGCTGAAAACCTTCGCCTTTACCCCGCTGCTGCTGCCGAACGACGGCAACGTCAACGAAGAGTTCGGCCAGGAGGGCCACACCAACATCGCGGCGCGGCTGTACCTGCTGTACGGCAATACCGACATCCACTTCATGGCGTTGGCGGAAGGCAGCAAGTCGGCCCGCTACGGCATGGATTTCGCCAGCAATCTGTCGCCGAACTTCGAGATTCATGGCGAGCTGGCCTATATCACCGACGTCTCTGCGCTCGACGTCAAACCCGACTGCACGACGCGACAGCAGGCGCCGCAGGACGTCGTCAGCTATCTTGCCGGGCTGCGTTACCGCACCGCAGGCGATGTCGGCATCATCGCCGAGTATTACTACAACGGCACGGGCAACCGCACGGCATCCCAGCAACAGTTTTACGATTGCGTGCATCGCGCCTGGGAAGCCGATGATGCGGATCTGCTGGCCGGGCTGCCGGTCAAGGGCGATCTTGACCAGGGCCCGTTCACCAAACCCAACCCGATGCGCCGCTATCTGAACCTGCGGGTCTGGTGGGACGAGCCCAACAACATCCTGTATTTCGTGCCCGCCGTCCAGATGCTCTACAAC
>JBAPWR010000504.1:0-2197 GCA_049283775.1 Thiobacillus sp. | reverse complement strand
CAAGGTCGCCTCGCAGGAAGGCGGCCGCCTCAACCGCCTGGCATCGGAATACCAGAACCTGGCGATCGAGGCGGGTTTCGCCGAGGACGCCTACAAGGCCGCGCTCACCGCCATGGAAACCACCCGCATCGAGGCCAGCCGCAAGCTGAAGAGCCTGGTGGTGGTGGAATCGCCGGCCAGGGCCGAAACAGCCGTCTACCCGGAGCGCCTTTACAATCTGGCCACGCTGCTGGTGATTCTGGTGCTGGTGTACGGCATCACGCGCCTGGTCATCGCCACCATTCAGGACCATCGGGACTAAACATGGGCTTCAAGCACTTTTTCACCTTCCTCGCTGCCCTGATGCTCGCCGTCGCCGGCAACCCGGCCGCGGCGCAGGGCATCCCCGACATCAACAGCATCGTGCAGAACCCGCTGCAGCCTCCAGCGGCGACCACGGCCGCCGCCCGGGAGCGGCCGCCGCTCAACGCGCCGGTACAGCAGGTCAGCCCGCAGCAGTTCGACTACGCGGCCAACCTGAAGAGCGACGTTTTCGGCGCGCAGCTGTTCAGCGGCGCCTTCGCCCGTGAAGGCGCGACCCAGTTCAACCCCGACTACCTGATCGCCATCGGCGACAGCGTGCAGGTGCGGATGTGGGGCGCGTTCGAGTCCGACGCGATCCATATCGTCGACCCCAAGGGCAATATCTTCCTGCCCCACGTCGGCCCGGTCAGCGTGCTCGGGGTGCGCAACCAGAACCTGCAGGCCACGGTGGAGAACGCGGTGCGCCGGGTGTTCAAGGCCAACGTCTCGAGCTATGCCAGCCTGGCGGCGGCGCAGCCGGTGCGTGTGTTCGTCGGCGGCTTCGTCCACCGCCCCGGGCTCTACAGCGGCACGTCGATGGACAGCCTGCTGCACTATCTCGACCAGGCCGGCGGCATCGATCCCGAACGCGGTTCCTTCCTCAAGGTGCAGGTCAAGCGCGGCGAGGACGTGCGCGCCACGGTCAATCTCTACGAATTCCTGCTCGCCGGCCGCATGCCGCTGATCCAGCTGGCCGACGGCGACGTCATCTTCGTGACCCCGCGCCAGAACAGCGTCAAGGTCAATGGCCTGGCGGCCAACGCCAAGCGCTTCGAGTTCGCCCTCGGCGGCAAGTACAGCGTCGCCGACCTGGCGCGGCTGGCCAAGCCGCTGGCCACCGCGACCCACGTGCGCGTCACGCGCAACACCGGCACGATCCGCAACGTGGAGTATTTCGCGCTGGGCGATGCCGGCGGTGTCGCGGTGGAGAACGGCGACGAGGTCGAGTTCACCGCCGACAAGAAGCCCGGCACCATCACCGTGCGGGTCGAGGGCGAGCACAAGAATGCGCAGGAATACGTGCTGCCCTACGGCATCAGGCTGGGCGAGCTGATGCGGCAGATCAACTTCACCGCAGACGCGGATTCCGCCAACCTTCAGCTCTTCCGACACAGCGTGCGCGAACGGCAGAAGCAGATGCTCGCCACTGCCCTGAAGGGGCTGGAAACCGCCGTGCTGACCGCGCGTTCCGCCACCAACGAGGAATCGCGCCTGCGCATGGACGAGGCCGAGCTGATGCTGAAGTGGGTCGAGCGCGCCCGGGAAATCGAGCCCAGCGGCCAGGTGATGATCGCCCAGGCCGCGCAGCGCGAGGAACTGCTGCTGGAGAATGGCGACATCATCCGCGTGCCGAAGCGCGACGGCCTGGTGCTGGTGAGCGGCGAGGTCGTCTTCCCCAACGCCATCGCCCACGACCCCAAACTCGACCTCGATGGCTACATCCGTCGCGCCGGCGGCTACTCGCAGAGTGCCAATACCTCTCGCGTCATCGTCGCCCATCGCGACGGCAGCTTCGAGGAGGCGAGTGGCGGCGGCTGGAGTTACTTCGGTGCGCGCGACCAGACCGAGATCAAGGAAGGCGACGAAATCCTCGTCCTGCCGAAGGTCAAGACCAAGAGCATAGAAGTCACCCGCGGCATCACCCAGATCATCTACCAGATCGCTATTGCGGCGAAGGTGATTCTGGATCTGTAAACCCGCACTTCCCCGGCAAGCCACGCCTGTCGAGTCGAGCAGGCAGCGTGGCGGCGCCGCCTAAAGAAATGTCCAATTTTTCGGCGGCCGGTTTTCTGAGAAATTCAGCCCCCGATCGCCGCAGCGACCAGAGCATCAATGGCATTGCAGGCGTCTCAAC
>JBAPWR010000503.1:0-1581 GCA_049283775.1 Thiobacillus sp. | reverse complement strand
GGGCTTCGGCAACGCTGTCGTCATCACGGTCGCGGGCCTGCTGGTCGTCGGTGAGATGCTCGACCGCACCGGGGTCGCGCGTGCTCTGGGCGACCTGATCCTGAAGCATGGCGGTTCCGACGAAGCGAGACTGCTGATCGCGATCATGATCGGCGCGGCTTTGCTGGGCTCGGTGATGAGTTCCACGGCAGTCGTCGCCATCTTCATTCCCATCGTTTTGCGAATCGCAGCGGAAACCCGCCAGAGCGCTTCACGGCTGCTTATGCCGATGTCGTATGCCGCCCTGATCAGCGGCATGCTGACCCTGATCGCCACGGCACCGAACCTGGTCGTCAGCGAAGAACTCAAGGTGCACGGCTTTGCGGGCTTCGAGTTCTTCGGCTTCACGCTGGTCGGCCTGGCTATTCTGGCGGTCGCCATTGTCTACGTGCTGCTGATCGGCCGGCGACTGCTGCCGGCAAACGCCAGTGCATCGGGTGGCGCGCCGCGCGGACGCTCGCTGTTCGACATCTGGGATGACTTCAAGCTGGAGCAGGCCCGCGCGTCGTTCACCATCAATCCCGATTCCGCCCTGGTCGGCAAGACGATCGCAGAGGCGCGACTCGGGCATCGCTACCGGACACGCATCATCGGCATCATGCGCGCCGGTGACGAACGGCTTGCCGTGCCGTCCGGCGAGGTCGAACTGCATGCAGGTGACACGCTGTTGCTTGTCGGTATGGAGGCCGACTTCGAGCAGTTGGCAAAGGATCTGGCGTTGAGCCCGTATCAGGTGTCCGAGCGATACCGGCAGCGTTGGCTCTGGGAAATGGGGGGCGCCGCCGTGCTGGTTCACCCGGACTCCGTGCTGATCGGGAAGTCGTTGCGTGAGGCGGAGTTTCGCTCGCGCTACCATGTTCAGGTCCTCGGCTTGCGCCGCGCAGGGCAATCGCTACCAGCGTTTGAAGATATCGAGTTGGCTGTCGGGGACAGCCTGTTCGTGGTCGGTTCATGGTCAAGCATCCATAGCCTGCAGTCCCGGCACCATGACTTCGTGGTGCTGGCGGTGCCGACCGAACATGCCGAGGTGGTCCCGGCCTATCGCCGCATGCCGGTGGCGCTCGCCATACTGGCCGGCATGGTGCTGCTTACCGTATTCGACGTGGTTCCCCTGGTGGCGGCGGTGATCATGGCAGTACTGGCCGCCGTGGTCACCCGCTGTCTGACCATGGAAGACGCGTACCGCAGTGTTCACTGGAGCAGCCTGGTGCTGATCGCAAGCATGCTGCCGCTCGCCGACGCACTCGAAATAACCGGCGGCACTCAGGTGGTCGTCGATGCCCTCATGATGGCATTCGGCGACTCGACGCCGCTGGCCATGCTGACGGTCATGTTCTTCCTCACCGCCGCGCTTGGTCTGGTGTTGTCGAACACGGCCTCGGCTGTACTGGTTGCCCCCATCGCGATCAATGCGGCGGAAGTGCTGGGCGTCTCGCCGTACCCGTTTGCGGTGGCCGTGCTGATTGCCGCTTCCGCCGCCTTCTCGACACCGGTCTCGACACCGGTGGTGACGCTGGTGGTCGAGCCTGGGCGCTACAAATT
>JBAPWR010000502.1:0-3116 GCA_049283775.1 Thiobacillus sp. | reverse complement strand
CAACAAGATCGATCACGTTGGCGATGCAGCGGCGCAGGCCGAACACGAAGCCACGCTGCGCGCCGCATACCCCGATTGCATCGTGATGAGCGCACGCCGCCCGGACGACGTCGCAAAATTGCACCGGGCGATCGTGGCGTTTTTCCAGAAGGATCTCATCGAGGCCGAGCTTTTCCTACCCTGGTCGACACAGCAGCTGCGCGGGGAAATCTTCGCGCGCTGCCAGGTGCTGGATGAGCGTGCCGACGACGAGGGCGCGTTCTTCCGCGTTCGCGGGGAGCGGGGCACCTTGGATAGCTTACGCGAGCGGTTCGGCCAAGTGAGTTGAGGTCATTGGCTACGCCGGCGGACATCGACCGGCATAAACAAACGCTTCGGTGAGCTCTTTCGGTATGACCGTGAGCAACTGAATCGCCCCACGCGAGTTGGCTACGTGATGCTCACATGCTGCCCATAAACGACAAAGGCCACTCGCAAAAGCGGCCTAAGCGCTTGATTTTATTGGTGCCGCTTATCCGAATCGAACGGATGACCTACCGCTTACAAGGCGGTTGCTCTACCAGCTGAGCTAAAGCGGCGACGGGCGACATTATAGCCAGGTCGCAACTGCGTCGGCACGACCGAATCGCCTACTTCACGACCTTCAGCGACGGCCTGCCCTTAGGCGGAGGCGACGGTTCGTCGGTCGGCGCTGCGGGCTCCGCTTGGCCGACGGCCGACTCCGGCTCGAAATGCAGTCCCTCGCCGTTTTCGCGGGCGAAGATCGCCGCGACGCGGCCGACCGGGATCGAGATCTCGTGCGAGACGCCGCCGAAGCGCGCGGAAAACTGGATCCAGTCGTTGTCGAGGGTGAGGTTGCGGGTGGCGCCGGCGCTGATGTTGAAGACGATCTGGCCGTCCTTGACGTAGCCCTGCGGCACGCGGGTGTTCTCGTCGACCGCCACCAGCAGCTGCGGGGTATACCCGGAATCCACGCACCATTCATACAGTGCGCGGATCAGGTAGGGCTTGGTTGATATCTCCGACAAACCCCGGTCCTTACTTGCGGAACGCTTTCTCGGTCGGGGTCAGCGCGTTGATGAAGGCCGGGCGGCTGAAAAGGCGCTCGCGGTACTTGAGCACCGGCGCGGCGACCTTCGGCAGCTCGATGCCGTAGTGTTCGAGGCGCCACAGCAGCGGCGCGATGGCGACGTCGAGCATGGAGAACTCGTCGTTCATCAGGTACTTCTGCCGGGTCAGGATCGGCGTCAGCTGGGTCAGGCTGTCGCGGATTTCCTGGCGTGCCTTGTCGGCCAGCTTGCTGCTGGTGGATTCCAGCGTGTTGACGTGGGTGAACAGGTCGTGCTCGAAGTTGAACAGCACCAGGCGGGCGCGGGCGCGCATCACCGGGTCCGGCGGCATCAGCTGCGGGTGCGGGAAACGTTCGTCGATGTATTCGTTGATGATATTGGACTCGGTCAGCACCAGGTCGCGCTCGATCAGCACCGGCACCTTGCCGCTCGGACTGATGCTGGCGATTTCCTCGGGTTTGTTGTGCATGTCGACGTCGATGATCTCGAAGTCCATGTCCTTTTCAAACAGGACGATGCGGCAGCGGTGGCTGTAGGGACAGGTGCTTCCGGAATAAAGGGTCATCATGGCGGGGGGCTTCCTTGGGCTTGCGTGACTTAGAAACGGCAACAGCCGGAACCCGTCCGGCTGCTGGAATAGTGATCAGGGCGTGTCAGTGAATGTCTTTCCAGAATTCTTTCTTGAGGTAGTACGCCACCACGAAGAAGACGGCCAGGAAGGCCAGCACGATCAGGCCGAGCTGCTTGCGCTGCTGTTGCGCGGGTTCACCCATCCACACCAGATAGTTGACCAGGTCGCCGACCATGGCGTCGTACTGCGCGAGCGTGACGCTGCCCGGCTTGACCAGATCGAGCCCCTCGAGCACCTCGTGTTCGCCATGCTTGACGTAGCGCGGTACGAGTTCGCCCTGCAGGTCCCACATGACGTGCGGCATGCCGACCTTGTCGAACACCAGGTTGTTCCAGCCGGTGGGCCGGCTGTCGTCGCGGTAGAAGGTGCGCAGATAGGTGTAGAGCCAGTCTGCGCCGCGCGAGCGGGAGATCACGGTGAGGTCGGGCGGGGTGGCGCCGAACCAGATCTTGGCGTCGCGCTTGTTCATCGCGATATCCATGGTTTCGCCGGGCTTTTCCGTGGCGAACATCAGGTTTT
Organism: Thiobacillus sp.; assembly: GCA_049283775.1. GTDB lineage: Bacteria > Pseudomonadota > Gammaproteobacteria > Burkholderiales > Thiobacillaceae > Thiobacillus. The sequence continues at coordinate 896 of JBAPWR010000502.1, read as the reverse complement.
CCTTGATCTGGTCCTCGGTCAGGCCGATGTCCTGCAGGCGCGAATAGCGCATGTAGCCGGCACTATGGCAGTTCAGGCAGTAATTGACGAACATGCGCGCGCCGCGCTGCAGCGACTCGTTGTCGGAGAGATTCACCGGTGCCTTGTCGAGCGGAACGGAATGGCCGCCGGCAGCCAGCGCCGCGACGGGGGCGGCCAGCAACATGAAGAGTAAGGTCTTGAAGCGTTTCATTTAGCCAGTCACCCTTTCCGGTTCCGGTTTGGTTTTGTCGATCGAGGTATACCAGGGCATCAACAGGAAAAACAGGAAATAAATCACCGAGAAGATCTGCGCGAACAGCGTGGCGATCGGGGTGGCCGGCAGCAGGCCGAGGTAGCCCAGTCCGACGAAGGAAACGATGAACAGCGCCAGCGCGACCTTGTAGATCGGGCCGCGATAGCGGATCGACTTGACCTTGCTGCGATCCAGCCAGGGCAGGAAGAACAGCAGCACGATCGACAGTCCCATCGCCATCACGCCCGGGAACTGCGAACCGAACAGCGGCGGCACCGCGCGCAGGATGGCGTAGAACGGGGTGAAGTACCACAGCGGCGCGATGTGCTCGGGCGTCTTCAGCGGGTCGGCCGGAACGAAATTGGCCGCCTCGAGGAAGTAGCCGCCCATCGCCGGCGCGAAGAACAGGATCGCCGAGAACACCATCAGGAAGACGATGACGCCGACGATGTCCTTCACGGTGTAGTAGGGGTGGAAGGGAATGCCATCGAGCGGGATGCCGGTATTGGGATCCTTCTTCTTCTTGATCTCGACGCCGTCGGGGTTGTTGGAACCGACTTCGTGCAACGCCACCAGGTGCACCGCGACCAGGGCGATCAGCACCAGCGGCAGGGCGATGACG
>JBAPWR010000501.1:0-2236 GCA_049283775.1 Thiobacillus sp. | reverse complement strand
GGCAAGCTGGCGCAAGGCAAGTTCCTCTACGAAACCACCCTCTCCAGCCAGGTTGCCAACTTCCCGTTCAATGGCAGCCAACTGTCTAAAGAGATGAAACAGGCACTCGACGCCTTCGCCACCAAGGTCAAGGCCGACAACCGGAACGTCTTCATCGAGATCCAGGGCCACACCGACAGCATCGGCAACCCGGAATTCAACCTCGCCCTCGGGCAGGCCCGCGCCGAAGCGGTGCGTCGCTACCTGGCGATCGAAGGCGGAATCGCCCTGCACCGTATGAGCGTGATTTCCTTTGGCGAATCTGCACCCGTGGCAGACAACATGTACCGCCGCGGCCGCGCAGAGAACCGCCGCGTCACGCTGGTCGTGCTGGAGTAAGCCGGGATCCGCCCCGGCAAAACGCCCGCGATTGCGGGCGTTTTTCATTCGGCTTGAAACTACGCTCTGAAACGGACTAACCTCTGATGCGAACCTCCGTCCCCACCTCCACAAGATCGAACAATTCCGCCACGTCGGCGTTCTTCATGCGGAGGCAGCCGTGCGACGCCGGCGTGCCGATCTTGTGCTCTTCATGGGTGCCGTGGATGTAGATGTAGCGAGCGTGGGTGTCGACCGTGCCGCCCTTGTTTTTTCCCGGCTCCAGTCCGTCCAGCCAGAGTATCCGGGTGAGGATCCAGTCACGCCCGGGAAACTCGGCATCCAGTTCAGGCGTCCAGATTTCTCCGGTCGGCTCGCGCGACTTGAACGCGGAACACAGGGGCATGCCGGCGCCGATCTTCTCGGCGATGCGGTGGCGCCCGCGCGGGGTGCAGTAGCTGCCGTTCTGTTCCCCCGGGCCGTTGACCGCAGTGGAAACAGGGTACTGGCGGATCAGCATGTCGCCGTCGGGAAACGGCTCCCACAGGTAGAGCTGCTGCAGTCGCAGGTCGACCTCGATGAACAGCTTGCTCACTCGACCGTTCCTTTCTTCTGCAGCCGGCGCTGCTCGAAAAATCCCGAAATCATCGCCGCGCATTCGTCTTCCAGCACGCCACCGCTGATCTCGCAATGAAAGTTCAGACGCGGTTCGGAAAAAATATTCACGATGCTGCCGTGCGCACCGGTCTTGTACTCTCGTGCACCGTAGACCACCCGCGCCACCCTGGCATGCAGGATCGCCCCCGCGCACATCACGCACGGCTCCATCGTCATATACAGGGTGCAGTTCACCAGCCGGTAATTGCCGATGCGCCCGGCCGCGTCGCGCAGCGCCATGACCTCGGCGTGCGCCGTCGGGTCATGGCTGGAGATCGGCTGGTTGTAGCCGCGCCCGACGATCTCGCCGCCGCACACCACCACCGCGCCGACCGGCACCTCGCCTGCATCCCAGGCCTGGCGGGCGAGATCGAGTGCGGCACGCATGTATCCGGCATCGTCGTTCGCGTCGAAAGCTGAAGACGGATTGATGCGGGTTGGGGATGTCGAAGAGGTTTCGGTCATGGGCGGCAGATGGGAATCCGTTGAAAAGTGTAATCCACAAAAACGTCCTATGATTTACCGATAGCGATTCGCCCGGCTGCAAGGAAGCGAAATCGACCTCCCGTTCAAAGCATTGAGATGGGATGAAGCCCGGGGCGAGGCCTGGCTCGGTTGCAGCGACCCCGCCTATCCAGCAAAGCGCCACGGCGCGATGCAGGGCCCGATCGCCGGGATACTGCAACAGACATTGTCAGCGCTCGCCGCTGAAACTGTCGAGCATCAGGCACCGCTGCGATACTTGCCTTGAGTTTTCTTGACCGCCCAGTTCTCGGTGATGCGATGGAAATTGATCTCGATGATTTGAAGGAACGCTACGAGTCGATGGATACCGATGCGCTATTGCAGCTTCATGTTTCTGGAAATCTGACGGATGAGGCTTATGGCGTCCTTGAGCGTGTGCTTGAAAACCGTTCTGTGATCGTCCCTGACAGAGCTGCCACAGTTCCAGCCGGCAGGACCGACGTCAAGCAATCCGCGGAAAGGGAATGTAGTCTCAAATGGGCGGGGCGGCTGGCCCTCATAGGGCTCGTCCTCCCGCTACTTTGCCTTATCCTGGACTTCGAACCGCACGCCTTCGGGCGACTGTGCGAGTTATGCTGGCCTACTTCGATTTTGCTGATGGCGATGGGGACTCAATTCAACCTGGCGATCGTATTGATTTCGATCGCGCTGAATGCCGGTTTGTGGGCAGGACTCGGATGGCTGATCGGCTATGGCA
>JBAPWR010000500.1:0-6054 GCA_049283775.1 Thiobacillus sp. | reverse complement strand
GCCTCGAGGTCGCGCTGGATGCCGGTTCTCGAGGTGCCGTAATAGTTGCCGTAGACCTCGGCGCTTTCGAGAAACTCCTGCTGGTCGAGCATCGTCTCGAAGCGTTCGCGGCTGACGAAGTGATAGTCCCTGCCGTCGCTTTCGCCCGGGCGTGGCGCACGGGTGGTGTAGGAGATCGACAGCCGGATGGCACTGTCGGCCTTCAGCAGGGCCTTGACCAGACTGGTCTTGCCGGCGCCGGAAGGCGCGCTGACGATGTAGAGAACGCCTTTGCGGGGAGTCGGGTTCATGATTTGATCACTCGATATTCTGGACTTGTTCGCGCATCTGTTCGATTAACACCTTGAGTTCGAGCGAGACCCTCGACGTTTCAAGCGTGACCGATTTCGATCCCAGGGTGTTGGCCTCGCGGTGCAGTTCCTGCATCAGGAAGTCGAGGCGCTTGCCAACCGCTCCGCTTTGCCCGAGGATGCGCCGCACTTCGCCGATATGGCTGTGCAGGCGGGAAATCTCCTCGTCGATGTCGACCTTCTGCGCAAACAGGGCGACTTCCTGCGCCAGACGTTCGTGGCCCGTTTCGCCGAGTGCCTCACGCAACCTGGCGGCGAGTTTTTCGCGCTGGCTGGCCACCAGGGTGGGCAACAGCGGCTTGAGGCTGTCGATCTGCTGCTCGGCCGCATCCAGCCGGGCGAGGATGTGCTGGCGCAGGGTTTCTCCCTCGCGCCGGCGTGCCTCGACCAGATCGTCGAGCGCCTGCTGCACCGTTTCGAGTGCACGCTGATTCAGACTTTCGATCGGCAACGACGATCCCTGCAGCAGGCCTGGCCAGCGTAATATCTCGCCGATGCCGAGAACCGGAGACGAAGGAAAGCGCTGTCTGACCTCGTCCTGCCACTGCTGCAGGCGCTCAAGAATCATCGGATTGAGGCCGTTATCCTCGCTGGCAGCGGGGAGTGCGGTGAGGCTGATGCGACATTCCACCTTGCCGCGGGATAGACGCTGACCGATCAATTCGCGGATCCGCGGCTCCAGTGCACGGAACTCTTCGGCCAGGCGAAAATGGGTTTCGAGAAAACGCTGGTTGACACTTCTGAGATCGACGGCGACATTGGCCGCACCGAGGCTGAATGTGCGGGCGGCGAACCCGGTCATGCTGGCGGTCATGAAAAATGTATCCTGGATGGATTAATGAATGAAACTGTTCACCGGAAGCTGGACGGCAGGCAAGCAGAAAGATAATAGACGTTCGACTATGGCGACTCAACCCAATCAGGCTTTGCCGAACGGCTACCGGCTGAACGAGTACACCATCGTGCGCAAGATCGGCGGCGGCGGCTTCAGCATGGTCTACCTGGCACGCGATGGTGCCAACCAGCCGGTCGCCATCAAGGAATACCTGCCGGGGGCACTGGTGCTGCGTACCGAGGGATCGGTCATCGTCCAGGCCAGCTCGGCCGAAAATAACAACATCTTCCGCCACGGCATGAAGTGTTTTTTCGAGGAAGGCCGCGCCCTCGCCTGCATCGATCACCCCAACGTGGTGCGCGTGACCAACTTCTTCCGTGCCAACGACACCGTTTACATGGTGATGAACTACGAGCGCGGCAAGACCCTGCAGCAGCATATCCAGGCCAACCGCGGCACCATACGCGAGAGCTTCATCCGGCGCGTGTTCGCCCAGTTGCTCAATGGTTTGCGCGAGGTGCACACCCATAAGCTGCTGCACCTCGACATCAAGCCATCCAATCTCTATATCCGCCTCGACGGCACGCCGGTACTGATCGATTTCGGCGCGGCGCGGCAGACGCTCAGCCAGGAAGAGACCAAGCTGCAGCCGATGTACACCCCCGGCTTCGCGGCGCCCGAGCAGTACCACAATCGCGAGCGCCTCGGCCCGTGGACCGATGTCTACAGCGTCGGCGCCAGCCTGTATGCCTGCCTCGCCGGCTACCCGCCGCAGGCTGCCGATGCACGCCTGCTCAATGACAAGCTGGCCCCGGCCAGCAAGACCTGGCAAGGCGTTTATTCGGAACAGCTGCTCGAAACCATCGACCAGTGCCTCAAGCTGAACTACATGGAACGTCCGCAGAGCGTCTTCAGCGTGCAAAAAGTGCTGCTCGACCGCACTGCCATGGTGCCGCCGCGCCGTTCCCTGATCGGGAGCCTGAAGCGTTCGCTGAACCGTGAATTGTTTTAGACTGCCGCCATGAAATTCACCATATATCAGGCGTCGAGGCAGGGCGGCCGCAAGAGCAACCAGGATCGCGTGGCCTATTCCTACAGTCGCGACGCCCTGCTGATGGTGGTGGCCGACGGCATGGGCGGGCACATGCACGGCGAGATCGCCGCGCAGATCGCGGTACAGACCCTCACCGACCAGTTCCAGCGGCAGGCCAAGCCGCGCCTGGCCGATCCGCTGGCCTTTCTCGAGAGCGTGGTGTCCGGCGCGCACTACGCCATCAACGATTACGCCGTCGAGCAGGACCTGCTGGAAATCCCGCATACCACCTGCGTCGCCGCGGTGGTGCAGGACAACACCGTCTACTGGGCACACGTCGGCGACTCGCGGCTTTATCTGTTCAGCGACGGCAGCCTGATCGCTCGCACCGAGGACCATACCGCCGTCGCCCAGTTGGTACGCGAGGGCATCATCAGCGAAGAGGAAGCCGGCACCCATCCCGACCGCAACAAGGTCGCCAACTGCCTCGGCGGCTACATGACGCCGCAGGTCGACTGCAATGCGCCGATGCCGCTGCATGACGGCGACACCATGCTGCTATGCACCGACGGCATCTGGGGCTCGATCAGCCTGCCGGAAATCTCCGCCATCCTGCACGCCTATACGCTGGACGATGCAGTTCGCCACCTGATGGATCACGCCGAATTCCGTGGCGGCGAACATGGCGACAACCTCAGCCTGATCGCCATGACCTGGGGCGAGTCGCGTATGCCGAGCAAGGATTCGATCTCGACTCTGGCGCTGCCGGAGGACGGCATTACCACCCAGATCAATGCGCTGCGTCCGATACCCGGCCTGTCCAGCGTCACCGACGACGAAATCGAGCGCGCGATCGCGGAAATCCAGAGCGCCATACAGAAAATCTCCAACAAGTAGCACTGCCTGACCGCCTCGGCGGCTGGGTTAAAATCCGGGTTTTTCCGAAGTCCGACCTGCCATGAACGATTCCCTGCTGCGCCCCAGCGGCCGCGCCCCCGACGCGCTGCGCCCGCTTTCCTTTACCCGCGGCTTCACCAAGCATGCCGAAGGCTCGGTGCTGGTCGCCATGGGCGATACCCGCGTGCTGTGCACCGCCAGCGTGCTGGAGAAGGTGCCGCCGCACAAGAAGGGCAGCGGCGAAGGCTGGGTTACCGCCGAATACGGAATGCTGCCGCGCTCGACCCACACCCGCACCGACCGCGAGGCGGCGCGCGGCAAGCAGTCCGGCCGCACCCAGGAGATCCAGCGCCTAATCGGCCGCAGCCTGCGTGCCGTGGTCGACCTGCAGAAGCTCGGCGAGCGCACCCTCCATCTCGACTGCGACGTGCTGCAGGCCGACGGCGGGACCCGCTGCGCCAGCATCTGCGGCGCCTATGTCGCGGTCGCCGATGCCATTGCCGGTCTGCTGCAGAACGGCCTGCTCGGTGAATCGCCGCTGACCGACAGCATCGCCGCCGTTTCGGTCGGGGTGTTCAACGGACAGCCGGTGCTCGACCTCGACTACGAAGAGGATTTCGGCTGCGACACCGACATGAACGTGGTGATGACCGGCAGCGGCGGCATCGTCGAAGTGCAGGGTACCGCCGAAGGCGAGCCGTTCTCGCGCGTTACCCTCGACGCGCTGATCGATCTCGCCGCCGCCGGCATCGGGCAAATCACCGCGGCGCAGCAGGCAGCGCTGCAGGCCGGGTGAAAGAAGTTTTTTACCGCTAAGGACGCGAAGGAACGCGAAGGAAACCCAAAATACGTGACTGAGGCATTGTCTGGCCGACGGCGGGATAGGGGTCCGATCAGCCGGGCTACACCCGAGCACACAAGGATAGGGTGGAAGCCGATTTTCCCCGAATGGATCTGTCTTTTTTCCATTGCGTTCCTTCGCGTCCTTCGCGGTTAACTGGTTTTGTGTTTTGAGGACCCACTCGTGAAAAGCAAACTCGTCATCGCCTCCGGCAACCCTGGCAAGCTGCGCGAGATCTCGCGCATCCTCGCGCCGCTCGAGATCGAGGCGGTGCCGCAGTCCGACTTCGGCGTGCCGGACTGTCCCGAGCCGCACGTCACCTTCGTCGAGAACTGTCTCGCCAAGGCGCGCCATGCCAGCGCGCATACCGGCCTGCCGGCGCTGGCCGACGATTCGGGTATCTGCGTCGAGGCCCTGAACGGCGCGCCCGGCGTCTACTCCGCGCGCTATGCGGGAGAGCCCAAGTCGGACGCACGCAACAACGAGAAGCTGATCGCCGCCCTGCAGGGACAATCCAACCGGCGCGCGCACTACTACTGCGTGATGGTGCTGGTGCGTTATCCCGACGACCCCGAGCCTTTGATCGCCGAGGGGCGCTGGCACGGCGAGATCATCGACACCCCGCGCGGCGAGCGCGGCTTCGGCTACGACCCGTATTTCCTTTTGCCCGAATTCGGCAAGACCGGCGCCGAACTCGGTGAAGACGAGAAGAATGCGATCTCCCATCGCGGCCAGGCCCTGCGCGAACTGGTCGACAAGCTGAAGCAGCTTGGCTGATTCGGTCGTCCGCTTTGCCGGCAAGGGGCTTGCTGTCCCGCCGCCGCTGTCGCTCTACATCCACCTGCCGTGGTGCGTGAGGAAGTGTCCCTACTGCGACTTCAACTCGCATGCGGCGCAGAGCCTTCCCGAAACCGCGTACATCGACGCCCTGCTCACCGACCTCGAGCATGCCCTGCCCGACATCTGGGGACGCCGGATCCACAGCGTGTTCTTCGGCGGCGGCACCCCGAGCCTGTTTTCGGCCGAAGGCATCGACCGAATTCTCGGTGGGGTACGCACCCTGACCCAGTTGCTGCCGGGTGCCGAAATCACGCTCGAAGCCAACCCGGGTACGGTCGAATCCGCCAGGTTCAAGGGCTTCCGCGAGGCCGGCGTGACGCGTGTGTCACTCGGCATCCAGAGCTTCGATCCACGCCATCTGCAGGCGCTCGGGCGCATCCACGACGACGCCGAGGCGCGCCGTGCGGCAGAACTCGCCGCTACCCACTTCGATACCTTCAACCTCGATCTGATGTATGCGCTGCCCGGGCAGACGCCGGAGGAGGCGCTGGCCGACATCGACACGGCGCTGGGCTTCAGGCCGCCGCATCTGTCGGCCTATCACCTGACGCTCGAGCCCAACACGCCGTTCGGCCACAGCGCGCCGCCCAGTCTGCCGGACGATGACCTGGCCGCAGACATGCAGCAGGCCATCGAGGCGCGCCTGGCCGAGGCGGGCATGCAGCACTATGAAACCTCGGCCTACGCCCGCCCCCGTCACGCCAGCCGCCACAACCTCAACTACTGGCAGTTCGGCGATTACCTCGGCGTCGGTGCCGGCGCACATTCCAAGCTCAGCTTCCACGACCGCATCGTGCGGCAGATGCGCACCAAGCACCCGCAGCAATACATGGACGCGGTGAAGCGCGGGATGCACCTTGCCGATACCCGCACGCTCACGCGCGCCGACCTGCCGTTCGAATTCATGATGAATGCCCTGCGGCTCAACGAGGGCGTTCCCGCCGCACTGTTCGAGGAGCGCACCGGTCTGCCGCTGACCGTCTGCGCCAGCGAGCTCGAAGAAGCGCGAGTCCGCGGCCTGCTCGAACCCGATGCAGCCCGGCTGATGCCAACGCTGCAGGGGCAGCGCTTCCTCAACGACCTGCTGGAATTGTTCCTGCGCGATTGAGCGGCACGCGGCTTGCGAACCGCATCCGCGCGCGAGACTTTCACGCCTTCCTCAAAACCGCTCGTCTCCGCGCAGGTAGCGCCACTGTCCCGGCGCAAGCTTGCCCAGCGGAACGCGGCCGAGGCGGATGCGCTTCATCGACAGCACCTG
>JBAPWR010000499.1:0-3728 GCA_049283775.1 Thiobacillus sp. | reverse complement strand
CCGCAACTCTGCTCTCAGCTTCTGCCAGATTCCCATCGCGCCATCAATCCTCGTAAAGAAGGGCGTTTCGCCCCAAGAGGGCGACAGCGAGCACGTCGCCATTCACGCTCATTTCCCGGGCCCATACCAGATCGGCGACGTGTAGGCGCGTTCTTGCAGCGTCATCGTGGTGCCCTCCAACGGCTTCACGCCGAAGCGCTTGGCGTCATAGGCGGTCCAGCGCGGCGTCGGGATTTCCAGCACGCGCGCGTAGTAAAAGGCACGCAGCGCGGGATCAAAATCCGGATCTTTCCACACCGTGATCAGCTCGGGGTCGCCGATGGTATTGGTCCAGGTCGCGTTGGCGACGTCGACCGTATTGCCCACGGCAGGAAGCTTGCCATCCTTGCCGGGCTTGCGCTTGTCGGTATCGCCCCAGACCACGTCGTAGACTTTCTCCTGCACCTTGCCCTGCTTGTCGACCCAGCCCTTGATGACCTGGATGCGGTCGAGATTGGCGCCGATGGGGTCCTTGAGCGCGGCCACCAGGAAGGTCGGCGACTTGCCCTTCGGTGCATCGTTCAGGTCACCGCCCATGGGAACACCCTTGGTGTAGCCGATCTGTGCCGGCAGGCGGTTCTGCGCATCCTTGGGTTCGAAGTCCCAGCCGCCGAAAAAGCGCACTGCCATGCGCGGGCCGGTGGTGGCGTAGGTTTCGCGCCGCGCCATGGCGTCGAAGATCGCCTCGCGCGTATTCTCGGTCGCCCACACGGCGGCGTAGCCGGAGGAGCTCACTTCCCAGTCCATAATCTTCAGGCCGGTCTTGGGGTTGTCGAAGAACGGCTTCATCATGCGCTCGGGGCTCGGTTCCTGCGGCGCGACCTTGCCGAAGAAGTTGTCCTCTTCCAGTGCGCTCAGCCCGGTGTGCGCATCGCTGCTGCCGATCAGGCCGAACTTGTATGGGTTGACGCCCAGCTTCTGCTCCAGCATCAGGCCGTTCTTGTACGCCGAGCGGGCATACTCGAATTCAAGCATGTCCTTGGTCTTGGCCACGCTGCCGTCGAGATTGCCCTTGTCCCAGATCTCGAAATTGGCGAACTCGTCATTGGGCGAAAGATAGGGGTGCACCTCGCCGGTGCCCTTGGTCTGGGTGGTTTCGTAGAGCCGCTCCCACTTGATGCGCTCCTCGGCGTACTTGCGGTCGATCGGCTTGCCGAAGTCTTCAACCGTGTGGAACATGCGGCCGTTGGACAGGTTGCCGTTGTGGGCGATGGCCAGCACGTTGCCGCCGGTCTTGGCCTCGTAGGCTGTCATCCACTTCCACAAATCGGCCGGGTTGTCGCTGCCGAGCGGCTTGATCGTCGTGAAGGGTTCCACCTGGCTGGCCTTGTCCGCGTTATCGCGGAAGATCACATTGCGGTGCAGGTTGTTGCCACCGGTGTTCGAGGTCCACTCGTAGCCGATGAAGGCGGTGAAGCGGCCGGGCTCGTTGTAGGCCTCGGCCGCCTTGATGGTTTCCTGCCAGGCGCCGCGATAGGCCTTGGTGCCCGGCACCGGCATGATCGCTTTGGAGATGGTGCCCTTGCCGAAACTGGTGATGATGTCCATGGCCGCCGCCGCCCCCTGGCCGGAATGGACCATCTCGTTCCACTTGCGGCCTTGCGGATCGGCCATGATTTCCGGCGCGCCACTGATGAGCAGCGGGAAAAAGCCCATGCCGTCGGAGTGATCGGCGACCACCAGGAAGTCCAGCGGCCGCGACAGCTTCACCGGCTGGCCTGAATTGGAGTTGACCTGCTCGCCGCGGGCGAAGCGGTAGGCGTCACGCGGGGTTAAACGCGCACCGAAGGCGCCGGCGTCCATCGAAAATGCGGTGTGCAGGTGGGTGTCGCCAAACAGCGGCCGGGTGGGGTAATTGCGATTGGCGTAGGGCGAGTAGGCCGGTTTGGAGGGGTGCGCCTTTTCGAGGTCGGCCTGTGATGCCTGGCCGGCATCATGCGCCAGCGCTGGCAGCACGAAGCCAGTGAATGCAAAGAGGGTGGCAATCGCCTTGGACAACACGTGGCTTCTCATGGGTGACTCCTTTTTTTCTCTGATGTGCAAAACAAGCTAAAAAACCGCGACGCGCTGGATGACCCAGAACATCGCCACAGTGCCGATTGCATAAGGCGGCACGCGCGCTGCCCAGTCGGGAAACCGGAAGTGGACGCGCCGGACGAGCATGATGCAACTTAGCACTGCGGCGATGAACAGCAACTGACCAAGTTCGACGCCGACGTTGAAGAACAGGAGCGCCAGGGGAATCTGTCCTTGCGGCAGGCCAATTTCACTCAGCGCGCCGGCAAAGCCGAAGCCGTGCAGCAGGCCGAAGATGAAGGCCACCAGCCAGGGCGCGCGCACGGCAATACCTTCCCGTCCCTGTTGCGCGCGCAGGATTTCCACGGCAACGAAGACGATGGACAGCGCGATGACCGCCTCGACCGGCGCCTGCGGCACGTGCACGAGGCCCAACGCAGCCAGACCAAGCGTGATGCTGTGCGCCACGGTGAAGGCGGTGACGGTCTTGACCAGTTTCCAGCCACCGTCGGTAATCAGCAGCAGCGCCAGCACGAACAGCAGATGGTCGATGCCGAGAAGAATGTGCTCCACGCCCAGCTTCGCGTATTCGACGGCTACCGCCCCTGCCGATTGCCGGAGCGGAATCGTCACCGCCGGCTCCTGGGGCGAGACACGCTTGGTCCAGTTCGTGCCGTCGGCGAACTCGGCCCGCACCAGCACATCGGTCATGGTCGCTTCCAGCCCGTCAATGCGCAGCGTCTGGCCGCGCAGCGGTTCGATCGTCTTGAAGCGCCAGGTCTGCACTGCCGCGCCGCCGACCTGGCGAAAGATAACGGGCGTCAGCACCTGGGTCTTCCCGGAAAAGATCGGCGCCAGCGCCAGCCGCATGTCGCCGCGCATCGGCGTCTTCCACAACACGCTGAATTCGCCGGCCTTGTCCTCATGCAGTTCGAGATAAGCCGGACGGACCTCATGGGCAAGCGACGGGACGGCAACCAACCACAGCAGCGCCAGCAGGAACCCTCTCATCGCGCCATCTCCGCCAGCGGACCGACCAGCGACTTGACGCTGTCGTCAAGCACCACGTCGTACTTCTTCAGCAACTCGGCATAGAAGCGTTCGCTGGCCCGGGTTTGTTCCTCGCGCTGCCAATCCTCCAGCACCTGGGTGCGCACCGCCTCGTAGGGGAGCAGCCGCGCATCCTGCCGCGCGCTGACCCGCACGAGGTGAAAGCCATAGGCCGAGGCCACCGGGCCGTGCCATGGCCCTGTATCGAGACCGAACACCTGGCGGCTGAAGGCCTCCCCAAACTGGTTCGTCACCGCCTGCGCGTCGGCCTCGGCATGGTCGCGCTCCAGCATGCTGGGGTCGCCGAGGTCATCCGGGCTGCGCGTGGCAAGCTGGGCGAGGCCCCGCTTTGCATCCGCCTCGTTTCTGAAAAAGAGCTGAGTGAACGAGACGCGCGCCGGCGCCTGATAGTGCGCCCGATTGGCGTCGTAGAAACGGCGCAATTCTGCATCGCCGGGTTCGGCGAGCCGGGCCGTGTCCTGCGCCAGAAACTCCATCTTCTGCGCCAGCCGGCGGCGGATGACAGTGTCGTTCTCGTCCAGCCCCATTTCCGTTGCCTCACGCGCCAGCAGGGTCTCCTTCAGGTAATCGGTGACCAGGCCGCGCAGTTCGTTCTCGGTGGG
>JBAPWR010000498.1:0-9057 GCA_049283775.1 Thiobacillus sp. | reverse complement strand
CGCTCGGGAAAAGGGATGACCCTGGCTGGCTCCGGCACCTCGGCCTGCAGGATGCGCTGGGCGGGGAACACCACTGAAAAGGTACTGCCCTTGCCCGGAATCGACTGGACTTCCAGGCGCGCACCGTGGCGGGTGAGCACATGCTTGACGATGGCGAGCCCGAGGCCGGTGCCGCCGGTTTCGCGCGAACGGCTGCGGTCGACGCGATAGAAGCGCTCGGTCAGGCGCGGGATGTGCTCGGCGGCGATGCCTTCGCCGGTGTCCGTCACGGAAAAAACCGCTTCGTCACCACGATCCGACCATGCCAGGGTGATCTCGCCGCTGGCCGGGGTATAGCGCACGGCATTGGAGACCAGGTTGCTGAATGCGCTGCGCAGTTCCTGCGTCGCCCCCCGGACCCAGCGAGCGCTATCCAGGTGCAGGTGCACGGCATGCCGTCCACGGCTCAGGGACTGCGCGTCGGATTCCAGCGAACGCATCATCTCCGGCACGTTGACCCGCTCTTCCTTGAGACTGTTGTCGGCGCTTTCCAGCCGCGACAGGGTCAGCAGGTCGTCGAGCAGGCGCTGCATGCGGCGGGTGTTGTCGAGCATCAGCTCGTAGTAACGCTGGGTGTCTTCCCTGGGCAAGGCGGGCGCGTCCGCAAGGGTTTCGACGAAGCCGCCGACCACGGTGAGCGGGGTGCGCAACTCGTGCGAAACGTTGGCGATGAAGTCGCGGCGCATCGCGTCGACCCGCTCCAGTTCGGTGATGTCGCGCGCCACCAGCAGCTTCTGCGCCTCACCGAACGGCACCAGCTGCAGCGACAGGATGGTCTCGCGATTGATCGGCGACTTGCACACCAGCCGGCGCGAATAGTCGGAGGCGTCGAGGAACTCGAGGAAGTTGGCCTGGCGCAGCAGATACCGCACGAACTGGCCGCGATCGCGCTGGGAATCGAGACCCAGGTACTTGCGTGAAGCCGGGTTGCACCACTCGATCTGGTCGCTGCGGTTGAGAATGACCATGCCGTCCGGCACAGCCATCGCAGCGTGCTCGAACTGTTCGAGCGCATTGCTGAGTTCGCTGCGGCTGGCCTTCTGGCGACGCTGGAGCTTTTCGAGGCGGTAGAAGATGTCGCCCCAGGTGCCGGTGGCATCCGGCGGAGTGACTTCGTCGGGATTTTCCAGCCAGCGCGCCAGGCGGAATTCCTGCCACAGCCGGCGCAGCATCACCAGGGCCTGGATGCCGGCAAGAAAGCCCAGCGCAGCCGCTGCGCCAGCGGCCGACCATATCATTGCTGCGACCAGCAGCACGCCTGCCAGCACGCCGAGGGGGCGCCACCAGAAACCCATCCTTACTCCATCAAAGCCGGGCGTCAGCGGGAGAATGCATTACCCGAGTACCGCCACAGCGGAAAGCATTACCAAAGAGAGAATGGCGCGATTATCCCACGTCGGCCGAGAAGCGGTATCCCGAGCCGCGTACGGTCTGGATCAGCGCGGCGTGGCCGGACGGTTCCAGCGCCAGGCGCAGGCGGCGGATGTGGACATCGACCGTGCGCTCCTCGACGAAGACATCGTCGCCCCACACCTGGTCGAGCAGCTGGGCGCGCGAATAGACCCGTTCCGGGTGGGTCATGAAGAAGTGCAGCAGGCGGAACTCGGTCGGACCGAGATCCAGGGGCTGGCCGTTGCCCATCACCCGGTGGCTGACCGGATCCAGGCGCAGGCCGTTGATTTCGACCGGCTCGTCGGTCATCTGCGGCGCGCGGCGGCGCAGCACGGCCTTGATGCGCGACACCAGTTCGCGCGGCGAAAACGGCTTGGTGATGTAGTCGTCGGCGCCGGTGTCGAGCCCCAGCACCTTGTCGCGCTCTTCGCCGCGGGCGGTCAGCATGATGATCGGGATCGGCTGGTAGCGCTCGTCGCTGCGCAGGCGCTTGCACAGGTCGATCCCCGACATGCCGGGCAGCATCCAGTCGAGCAGGATCACGTCGGGCAGCGTGCTGTTGAGGAATTTAAGCGCCTGCTCGGCGTCACCGGCTGCGGTGACCTGATGGCCGGCCTGCGCCAGATTGAATTTCAGCAGCTCCTGGATCCCAGGTTCGTCTTCGACCAGCAGAATATTGGCAGCCATGATGACTCCAGCCCGATTGCAATGACGGCCATACTATGACAGCAGTATGAATGATTTATGACAGCCATTTTTACCCCGATCAGCGCCCGCATCGCGGCCTCGGGTAAAATTCGACCACCCTGAATCCACCGGTCAGCAGCATGGATAAAACAACGCATTTCGGCTACCAGCAGGTCGCCGAATCCGAGAAGGCCGCCAAGGTCGCCGAGGTGTTCCATTCGGTCGCCGCACGCTACGACCTGATGAATGACCTGATGTCCGCCGGCCTGCACCGCCTGTGGAAGCGCTTCACCGTCGCCCAGGCCGGCCTGCGCCCGGGCATGAAGGTGCTCGACGTCGCCGGCGGCACCGCCGACCTGACCCGGCTGTTCCTCAAGGAGGTCGGCGAGAGCGGCCAGGTCTTTCTCACCGACATCAATTTCTCGATGCTGCGCGAAGGCCGCGACCGCATGCTCAACGAAGGCCGCACCCCGCCGACGGTGCAGTGCGACGGCGAGCGCCTGCCTTTCCCGAGCGACTATTTCGACTGCGTCAGCGTGGCTTTCGGCCTCAGGAACATGACCCACAAGGACCAGGCGCTGGCCGAGATGAATCGCGTGCTCAAGCCCGGCGGGCGCCTGCTGGTGCTGGAATTCTCCAAGGTATGGAAGCCGCTGGAACCGGCCTACGACGTCTACTCGTTCAAGTTGCTGCCGCTGATGGGCAAGCTGGTGGCACAGGATGCCGGCAGCTACCAGTACCTGGCCGAATCGATCCGCATGCATCCCGGGCAGGAAGAACTGAAGACGATGATGGAGGCAGCCGGTTTCGCCAAGGTCAGCTATCACAACCTGACCGCCGGCGTGGTGGCGCTGCACAAGGGCTTCAAGGTTTGAGCCGCTCGCCTCGTTCCACGCCGGCTTGCCCGAGGTGAGATCTTGATCGCTGCCGCCCTGTTCGAGCGCAGTCTCAACCATCTGCTGCGGCAAAGCCCGGGCGCGGCGGAAGTGCTGCGCCGCCATCGCGGCCGCAGCGTGCGCTTCGATCTCGTCACGACGCAATTCGATTTTCGCATCGCCGACGATGGCTATTTCTCCGAAGCCGCGGTCGATGTCCCGGACGCCGTCATTCGTCCCACCGCCACCCTGCTTGCGCGCCTGCCTTTCTTCGGCCGCGATGCCCTGCGTGACGCCGACTACAGCGGCGACTCCGCTCTGCTGCACAGCCTCGACCAGGTGTTCCGCGGCCTCGAATGGGACGCCGAGGCCGACCTGGCGCCGCTGGTCGGCGACATCGCCGCGCATCGCCTGGCCGCTGCCGGGCATGAAGCGCTGCATACCCTGCAGCACAGCGCCCGGGCCCTCGGCCAGAACGCCAGCGAATACCTGGTCGAGGAAGTCGAACTGATGGCGCGCAAGGTCGATGTCGCGCGCTTCAACCGAGCGGTCGACACCCTCGCCGACGACGTCGCGCGCCTGGAAGCGCGCCTGGTGAAGCTGGAAAAGACGCCGAAATGAAGCTCCTGCGCCTGACCCGCATCGTCTATGTCGGCTTTCGCTTCGGTCTCGAGGAATTCTTCCTCGGCCACGAGCGGGTTCGTCCGCTGCGCTGGCTGGTGCGCTTCGCGCTGATCTGGCGGCCACTGAAAGAACCGCGCGCGGTGCGGCTGCGGCTGGCACTGGAAGCGCTGGGGCCGATCTTCGTCAAGTTCGGGCAAATGCTGTCGACCCGCCGCGACCTGGTGCCGCTCGACATCGCCGACGAACTGGCGAAGCTGCAGGACCGCGTGCCGCCCTTCCCCTCGGTCGAGGCTGCCGCAGCGCTGGAAGCTGCCTACGGCAGGCCGCTGTCGGAGGTGTTCGCCGAATTCGATACCGACCCCGTGGCTTCGGCCTCGGTCGCACAGGTGCATTTCGCCCGCCTGCACGACGGCACCGCGGTCGCGGTGAAGGTGCTGCGCCCAGGCATCGCCCCGGTGATCGCGCACGACGTGTCGCTGCTGCACGCTGCCGCCGGCATGGTGGAAAAGCTCTTCGCCGACGGCAAGCGCCTGCGCCCGCGCGAAGTGGTGGCGGAATTCGAGAAGCACCTCGAAGACGAACTCGACCTGATGCGCGAAGCCGCCAATTGCTCGCAGCTCAGGCGCAACTTCAAGGATTCGCCGCTGCTGCTGGTGCCCGAGGTGTACTGGGACTACTGCGACCGCAACGTCATGGTGATGGACCGAATGGAAGGCATCCCGGTCAGCCAGATCGAGCGCCTGCGCGAATCCGGCGTCGACATCCCCAAGCTCGCCGCCACCGGGGTGGAAATCTTCTTCACCCAGGTGTTCCGCGACGGTTTCTTCCATGCCGACATGCACCCGGGCAACATCCTGGTGCGCCCGGGAAACCGCCCTCTCCCCTTTGCAAGCGGCGAGGCCAACGCTGGGCTCAAAGCGCCCTCTCCCCAACCCTCCCCCCAGATGGGGGAGGGGGCGAACGCTGGGCTGCGCCCGCCCAAAACGAGTAACGACCAATATATCGCCCTCGACTTCGGCATCATGGGCACCCTCACCGAGGTCGACAAGCAGTACCTGGCGCGCAACTTCCTGGCTTTCTTCCGCCGCGACTACAAGGCGGTGGCGCTGGCGCATCTCGAGTCCGGCTGGGTGCCCGCCGACACCCGCGTCGACGAACTCGAGGCGGCGGTGCGCGCGGTATGCGAGCCGGTGTTCGACCGTCCGCTGAAGGAAATCTCCTTCGGCCGAGTGCTGCTGCAGCTGTTCCAGGCCTCGCGCCGCTTCAACGTCGAAATCCAGCCGCAGCTGGTGCTGCTGCAGAAGACCCTGCTCAACATCGAGGGGCTTGGCCGCCAGCTCGACCCCGACCTCGACCTGTGGAAAACCGCCAAGCCCTTCCTCGAGCGCTGGATGAACGAACAGATCGGCTGGCGCGCGCTGCTCAACAATCTCAAGACCGAGGCACCGAAGTGGGCGGTGCTGCTGCCGCAGCTGCCGCGTCTGGCGCATCAGGCCCTGAACCAGGACCGGCTGGCGCAGATCGAGGCCGGCCTTGGCCTGATGCTGCAGCAGCAGCGGGCGCGCAACCGCTGGCTGGGCATCCTCGCGGCGCTGCTGGCCGGTCTTTTGGCCGCGCAAATCTGGGCGGCCGTCAGCTGATTCCGCAAAGGATCATTCCGCGTTGCGGGTGATCATCAACTGTGCCGGCATCGGCGACGGGAAGCCGGCCTCGCCGAGCGACTCGCGCATCACCCGGTTGGCATCGAAATAAACTTGCCAGTAATGGTCGTTGTGACAGAACGGCCGTACCGCCAGCACCGGACCGACCAGGTTGAACTCGAGGATCTCCACCTGCGGTGCCGGATCCTTGATGACATTCGGCAGGGCGGCGACGCGGTCGCGCAGCAGGTGCATGGCGGCGACGTGGTCGGCGCTGCCGGCAAGCTGGCATTTGAGTTCCACCCGCCGATAGGGGTTGGTGCTGAAGTTCTGGATGGTGTCGCCGAAGACCTTGGCGTTGCCGATCAGGGTCATGACGTTGTCCGGCGTGTCGAGCGCGGTCGCGAACATGCCCAGTTCCCTGACCGTGCCGGTGATCCCGGCGACGGTGACGAAGTCGCCGACCTTGAACGGCTTGAGCACGATGAGGAATGCGCCGGCCGCGAAGTTCGACAGCAGGCCGCCCCAGGCGGCGCCGATGGCAATGCCGATGCCGGCGACCAGGGCGGCGAAGCTGGTGGTCTCGACCCCGAAGTAGCCGAGGATCGCCACCACCAGCACGATGTTGAGCGAGATGCCGACGAAGTTGCCGAGATAGCGCATCAGCGTCGGATCGACCTTCTGCCGTCCCAGGGCGGTCTGCAACATGCGCCCGACCACTCCGATCAGCCAGCGGCCGACGACCCACAGCACGATCGCCGCGAGCACCTTGAGGCCGGCCTCGGTCGCGTAGGCAACGATCAGATCGGAATACTTCTGGATGTCCTGCTCCATACTGCTGCTCCTTTCAGTCAGGGGGATGAAGGCTGTTCTGCTGCCGCCGGCGCGGCGTGCCAATTCGACTTCGGCACCAGCACCGGCTGCTCGGGCTGCGCCTCGAAATTGGGGCTCATGATCTGCACCCCGTACTCGTTGAACACGTCCTGGATATTCTGGTGCAGTTCCGACAGGATGCGGCCCTGGCGCGCGATATCGGCGAGCACCACGTTGAGGTCGTAGCGCACGTAGAAATCCTCGAGCGCTGTCTGCAGGACGAAGGGAGCGGGCTGACGCCGCACGCCCGGAGTCTTCGCTGCCGCCTCGAGCAGCATCGCGTGCACCTGGCGCCAGGGGGCATCGTAGCCGATGGTCACGCTGGTACTGAGGAAAGCGTTGTCCGAAGCACTGTAGTTGATCACCTGGCCCGCCATCACCAGCGAGTTGGGCAGATTGATTTCCAGCCCCTTGGGCGTCTTCAGCCGGGTAATCAGCAGCGAGCTTTCGATCACCGTTCCCATGGTGTCGCCGATGCGGATCACGTCCCCCACCCGGAAGGCGCGCATGTAGGTTATGGTAAGTCCGGTCATCAGGTTGCTGATCACACCCGACGAACCGATCGACAGCAGCACGCCGAGAAAGATCGAGATGCCCTTGAAGGCATCGGTGCTGGACCCCGGAATGTAGGGATAGGCGATCATCACCCCGGCGACGATGATCAGCAGGTTGATGATGCGGCGTGTCGGATTGGCCCAGTCGGCGTAAAACCCTTCGATGTGCAGACGGCCGTCGGCAACACGGGTGAAGAAGGCGATCGAGGCGCGCAGCACGAGCCGAACCAGCCAGAACACCACGGCCAGCACGATGAGCTTGGGAATGGCCGCAACGAGCCCGCTGCCGAGCTCGGCCAGCGGCTCACCCACCAGTTCTGCCATGCCCACAGCCAGCCCGCGCGTCTGCGGGAAATAGGAAAGACTGAGATCGAGCGTCGCGTAGATCACCATTACCCAGACCACCAGGCGCAGGCCGCCAAGCAGGGCCAGCAGCGGCCCGCGCAGGTGATCCATGCGCACCATGCGATAAGTCTTGCGCTGCACCGCCGCCATGCCGCGCCGCGCACGAACGATGATCCAGGCCTTGAGACTGCGATACAGGCGTCCGAACAGCCACAACACGCCCCAGGCGACCAGCAAGGTCGCAACGGTCTTCGCCAGGGCTATCCACATCGCCACCGGCGTGTGCTCGACGCGGTAGCGATCGAGCGCTTCCTGCATGCTCCGCGCGTAGTCCTGCGCCACCAGTTCGCGCGGAGCCCCGATGGCCTTGGCGTCGGCGTCGAGAACCTTCATCACCAGGCGGTCGCCGGCCACCAGGTCATGGCTGAGCGGGGTCTCGCGGATTTCTATCTTGACGTCCTTGCCGCTCTCAGCCACCCGGTACAAGCGCTCGCCGATGTTGGCGGCACGCGTCTCGACCGGCAACGTCTTGAAGCCAGCGAAGATCTCCAGCACCGTCCGGCCATCCATCTTGACGAGGCCGGGCTCGCTTACCGTCTGTTCGATCTCCGGCGGGCCCTGCTCGGCTTCGGCCGCGACCACACCCTGGGACACCAGCAGCGCCAGCAGCCAGATCAGGCTGGCAAGGACGACCAGGGCGGCGCGGATCCTCGGCATGGCACGCGCATCGCTCTTGAACGAATGGTCGCAGTGAGCCGTCAACGCGGCTGGTGTTCTGGAGATCATGGCTTCGGAGGCTCGAAGAAGGGACGGGATACGGCCCGCAGTTCGAAGGCCATGGCCGGCAATGGAGAGTAACGCGGGTGAGGTGAGACGCTTGTCACAGGCCATGGCTCCGAAGGAATGCGCTGGCGCACATGATGCTACAAACCAGGCCCGCCGTACCACCCCCGTGCCCGGCGATGCGCGCCTTCTGGCTATAATCGCGCGAAACCAACATCCCCGCGCCCGAAGGGAACCGCACCATGCTGATCGGCTTCGTCATCCTCTACCTCGTCCTCTCGATCGGCATCGGCCTGTATGCCGCGACCAAGGTCCACAGCGCCCGCGACTACATCACTGCCGGCCAGTCGCTGCCGATGATCGTCGTCATCGCCATGGTGTTCGCCACCTGGTTCGGCGCCGAGACCGTGCTCGGCATCCCCGCCACCTTCCTCGACGAAAACCTCGGCGGGACGATCTCCGATCCCTTCGGCGCCTCGCTGGCACTGATCCTGTTCGGCCTGCTGTTCGCCCGTCCGCTGTACCGGATGAAGCTCATCACCCTCGGCGACTTCTACCGCCAGCGCTACAACCGTCCGGTGGAGATCGTCATGTCGCTGGCGATCGCCGCCTCCTACCTCGGCTGGGTGTCGGCACAGGTGATGGCCTTGGGGCTGGTGTTCAACGTGCTCTCCGACGGCGTCATCACCACTTCTCAGGGCATCCTCATCGGCGCCGCCGTGGTCTCGCTCTACACCCTGTTCGGCGGCATGTGGTCGGTGGCGCTCACCACCTTCGTGCAGATGACCATCATCGTCGCCGGGCTGCTGTGGATTTCGGTGCTGGTCGGCGACATGCCCGAGGTCAACGGCGTCGCCCCGGTAATCGAGCACGCCGCCGCGGCCGGCAAGTTCGAGTTCTGGCCGGCGCTGGAATGGGCGGCGATCATCACCTTCGTCGCCGGCCTCTTGACCATGGGCTTCGGCTCGATTCCGCAGCAGGACGTGTTCCAGCGCGCCAACTCGTCTAAGAATGAAACCATCGCGGTGTGGGGCACGGTCATCGGCGGCACCATCTACCTGCTGTTCGCCGCGGTGCCGCTCTACCTCACCTATTCGGCGACGCTGGTCGACCCCGCGATGACCACCGCCCTGCTGGCCGAGGATGCCCAGCTGGTGCTGCCGACCTTCGTCAAGACCCATCTGCCGCTGCTGGCGCAGATCATCTTCTACGGCGCCCTGCTCTCGGTGATCATGTCGACCGCTT
>JBAPWR010000497.1:0-2399 GCA_049283775.1 Thiobacillus sp. | reverse complement strand
GCCCAGGACCATGTGCAGCCCGAGTGGTTCGGCTTCGATGCCGCCGAGATGCTGGCGAATGTGAATGCGGTCACCTTCCTCGCCTGCGGTACCAGCTACCATGCAGCGAAAGTGGCCACTTACTGGCTTGAGGAGATCGCCGGCATTCCCGCCAGCGCCGAGATCGCCAGCGAGTATCGCTATCGCACCTCGGTGCCGAATCCGAATGCGCTCATCGTCACCATCTCGCAGTCCGGCGAGACCGCGGATACGCTGGCGGCGCTGAACCACGCCAAGGAACTCGGCCAGGACAAGACGCTGACCATCTGCAACGTTCCGGAGTCAGCGCTCACTCGCGCTTCACGCCTGAAGTTTCTGACGCGGGCCGGTCCCGAGATCGGCGTCGCCTCGACCAAGGCCTTCACTACCCAGCTCGCCGGGCTGTTCCTGCTGACCCTGGTGCTGGCCAAGCTGCGTGGCCACCTGAGCGCATTGCAGGAGACGGCCCACCTCGCTGCCTTGCGCGGTTTGCCAGGCAAGCTGCAACAGGTTCTGGAACTCGAGCCGCAGGTCGAAGCCTGGGCGCAGCGCTTCGCCAACAAGCATCACGCGCTGTTCCTCGGGCGTGGCGTGCACTATCCGATCGCCCTCGAGGGCGCGCTCAAGCTCAAGGAAATTTCCTACATCCACGCCGAGGCCTACCCGGCGGGGGAACTCAAGCATGGTCCGCTGGCGCTGGTCGACAAGGACATGCCGGTCATCACCATCGCGCCCAACGACCAGCTGATCGAAAAGCTCAAGTCCAACATGCAGGAAGTGCGTGCGCGTGGCGGTGAACTGTATGTATTCGCCGACGGCGATGTCCACATCGAGGAATCGGAATTCGTCCACGTCATCAAGTTGCACGGAGGCCATAACGGCGCGCTGTCGCCGATCCTGCACACCGTCACCCTGCAGATGCTGTCCTACCATGCGGCGCTACAGAAGGGCACCGACGTCGACAAGCCGCGCAATCTGGCGAAGAGCGTCACCGTCGAGTGAATAATTTGCCGTCTCTTGAGTGACGGCGGCAGCGATGGATTGAAGCGTACGCTTCAGTGGCGCTTGCGGTCTTCCTTCAGCGCCAGGGTCGCGACCTGAACGCGGTTGCGCAGGCCGAGCTTTTCCATGATGTTGCGCAGATGGTTGCGCACGGTGTTTTCCGACAGGTTGAGCTTGTAGGCGATGACCTTGTTGGAAAGGCCTTCCTTGACGTGCTCGACGATTTCCATCTCTCTTGAAGTCAGGGCACTGAGCGCGCTGCTGCTGAGCTCGCCGCGCGCCATCCTTTGCATGACATTGAGCGGGAAACTGCTCTGGCCGTCGCAGACGCTGCGGATGGCGGCGATGACCTGCTCCGGGTCGCTCGACTTGACGACATAGCCGTCGACACCGGCGGCGATTGCTTCGGAGATTTCCTCGTCGCTGTCGGCGATGGTGAGCATGATCACCTTGATGCCGGCATCGCGCACTTCGGAGACGAGATCGAGGCCGTCGGCGTCGGGCAGGGAGCGGTCGAGCAGGGCGACATCGGCCTTGTGGCCGGCGGCGAGCCAGGCGCGAAGTTCGGCCGCATTGGCCAGTTGAGCGGTCATGCTCAGGCCCTCTTCCTGGTTGATGTAGCCGGCCACGCCGAGACGCAGCAGGGGGTGGTCGTCGATCAGAATGATGTTCAGGGGTGCGGGCATGTCGTCTCCACGAGCGATTTTGATATTGCTGTTTTTATCCGGGCTTCGCTTTTCCGTTCAGGTTGGCAGCTGGCGGGGTTTGCGCGGCGCTTTTTCGAATAACGCATCATAGACTGAAACCGGCAGCCATTTCATCAGCGTTGCAACGATGGACATCTGCCACGGAATGACGGTGTGGCGACGCCGCTGGGCGATGCAGCGCGCCACCTTGGCGGCGGCGATCGGCGCCGGCATTCTGAAGGGCATCGGGTAGGGGTTGACCCGGGTCATCGGCGTATCGATGTAGCCGGGCGCAACGGTGACGACAGCGATGCCGCGCGACTTCAACTCGAGACGCAATGCCTCGAGATAATTGCTGGCAGCTGCCTTGGAGGCGGAATAGGCGCCGCCGCCGGGAAGTCCACGCACCCCGGCCACGCTGGATATCCCGCACAGGACACCGCCGCGTGCCTGCATCGCGGCGATGAAGGGATGAAAGGTATGCACCAGGCCCAGCACGTTGGCATCCATGACCGCGCGAAACACGCTGTGGTCGCTCACTTCCTCGGTCAGGGTGCCGACACTGATGCCGGCTGCGCCGATGACGATGTCGGGTGCACCGACCTCATCGAGAAAAGCCTGCGCGGCCGACTGCATCGCCGCTGCATCGCGCACGTCGGCAACATAGGTTCTGGCATCGAAATCGGCAGCCGT
>JBAPWR010000496.1:0-2729 GCA_049283775.1 Thiobacillus sp. | reverse complement strand
CCCCGATGCCGATCGGCACCGTGCCCATCTACCAGGCGCTGGAGAAGGTGGACGGCAAGCCCGAGGAACTGACCTGGGAGATGTTTCGCGACACGCTGATCGAGCAGGCCGAACAGGGCGTCGACTACTTCACGATCCATGCCGGCGTATTGTTGCGCTACGTACCGCTGACCGCGGACCGCGTCACCGGCATCGTCTCCCGCGGCGGCTCGATCCTGGCCAAGTGGTGCCTGGCCCACCACCAGGAGAACTTCCTCTATACGCACTTCGAGGACATCTGCGACATCATGAAGGCCTACGACGTGGCTTTCTCGCTGGGCGACGGTTTACGTCCGGGCTCGATCTACGACGCCAACGACGAGGCGCAGCTCTCCGAACTGCGCACCCTCGGCGAGTTGACCCAGGTGGCGTGGAAGCACGATGTGCAGGTGATGATCGAGGGCCCTGGCCACGTGCCGATGCAGTTGATCAAGGAGAACATGGACATCCAGCTCGAGTCCTGCTCCGAGGCGCCGTTCTATACGCTCGGCCCGCTGACCACCGACATCGCCCCGGGCTACGACCACATCACCTCCGGCATCGGCGCCGCGATGATCGGCTGGTACGGCACCGCGATGCTGTGCTACGTGACGCCGAAGGAACATCTCGGCCTGCCGGACAAGGATGACGTCAAGGAAGGCATCATCACCTACAAGCTCGCCGCGCACGCGGCGGATCTGGCCAAGGGCCACCCCGGGGCGCAGATCCGCGACAACGCGCTCTCCAAGGCGCGCTTCGAATTCCGCTGGGACGACCAGTTCAACCTCGGCCTCGATCCCGATAAGGCGAAGTCCTTCCACGACGAGACCTTGCCGAAGGAATCCGCGAAGGTCGCGCACTTCTGCTCGATGTGCGGCCCGCACTTCTGCTCGATGAAGATCACCCAGGACGTGCGCGAGTATGCGGCGAAGGAAGGCCTCGACGAGGCGGCCGCATTGGAAAAGGGCATGGAAGTGAAGGCGGTCGAGTTCGTCAAGCAGGGCGCCGAGGTCTACCGCAAGGTCTGATCGAGATCCGTCGACAACGGCAGCAGGATTTGTTCCGCATCCTTTTCGGACTGGCCGCCGGCTTCGTCGGCGTGTTGACCGCGGCGCTTGCCGCCGCCGCGGCGCCGCTGCCTGCCGCCGCCGACCAGGAATCGGCGATCGGCCTGTCTACCCGCTTTTACCAGGAAGAGGATGGCCCGCTGGCACTGCCGCAGGTGATGGCAGCGTTTCAGGCAGGAAAATTCGCAGCGGGAAGGAGCCCCGTCCTCAATTTCGGCATCGGCGCGAAACCGGTGTGGATCCATTTCTCGGTGGACAATCCGTCAGCCGCCGCCGTGCGAAAAAGGCTGTCGATCGAGACCGCCTGGCTCGATCGGGTCGAAGTCTATTTCCAGCACCAGGGTCGCACGGTCGCGAGCTATCGCGTCGGCGACGAACTGGCGTTCAGCGAGCGCCCGATCGCGAGCCGCTATTTCGTCTTCGAGCATGCGTTCGGGCAGGGGATCAGCGACGTGTTCATGCGCGTCGCCACCCCCGACCCGATGGTCGTGCCGATCCATCTGCTGGAACCGGAAGCGTCTCGGCTCCGGCAAATGCAGCAGGCGCTCAGCTACGGCCTGGTTTACGGCTTCCTGTTCGCCCTGATGGCGTACAACGCCATTCTCTACTTCAGCCTGCGCAGCACGCGCTACCTGCTCTACACGATCTATCTGGCGACGTTCGTCATCATGAATGTCTCCTACACCGGCCATGGTTTCGCCTGGCTCTGGCCGGATTCGCTGGCCTGGCAGCAATGGTCCAACCCGATCCTGATGTTCCTGTACGGGGTCAGCGGCCTGGTGTTCGCCAGCCGCTTTCTCGACCTGCGGGTGTGTTTCCCGCGGGTCCACAAGGCTGTCATCGCCTACTGTGCGGCGTTCGGCGCGTTGCTGGGCGCCGCCATCCTGCTCGGCAACCAGAAGCATGCGCTGCTGGCTGCCTTCAGCTTCGTCTTCCTGTTCACCGGCATCATGCTGGTGCTGGGCGTGCTCTCGGTGCGCGCCGGCCAGAAACCCGCCAGGTATTTTCTTGTCGCCGCCTTTGCAGGCATGGTGGGCGCAGTGCTGACGACGCTGTCGACCTGGGGATTCATCCCGCACAACAGCTGGACATTCCGCGCGGTGGAAATCGGCATGATGGTCGATGCCACGCTGCTCGCCTTGGCGCTGGCCTACCAGTTGCGCGTCGGCCAGGAACAAAGGCTGCGTGCCGAACGGCTGGCGCAGCTCGATCCGCTGACCGGCCTGAACAACCGGCGCGCCTTCTATGACAAGACCAGCCCGCTGTGGGCGCAGGTGAATCGTCACGGACATATCGCCTCGGTCATGCTGCTCGACGTCGACCGCTTCAAGCAGATCAACGACGACTACGGTCATGCTCACGGCGACGAGGTGTTGAAGGTCCTGGCGCACATCCTCAGACACTCGGTCAGGCAGGGTGATGTGCTTGCCCGCTGGGGCGGCGAAGAATTCATCGTGTTCCTGCCCGACACCGGACAGGAGGCTGCGGTGGCGCTGGCGGAGCGCTTGCGTGCGGAGTTTGTGGAGACTCCGGTCGCGCACGAGGAGGGTGCAACCCGCGTCACCGCGAGCTTCGGCATTGCCGAGAAAGCGGACCATCACCTCACCCTGGATGCGTTGATCGCCGCAGCGGACGAATGCCTTT
>JBAPWR010000495.1:0-3030 GCA_049283775.1 Thiobacillus sp. | reverse complement strand
GGCGCGCCAAGCCGGCAGTACCGGTCGGCGGCAAGTACCGCATCATCGATTTTGCGCTGTCGAACTGCGTCAACTCGGGCATCCGCCGCATCGGCGTGCTGACCCAGTACAAGTCGCATTCGCTGATTCGCCACCTGCAGCGCGCCTGGGGCTTCATGCGCGCCGAGATCGGCGAGTTCGTCGAGATTCTTCCGGCGCAGCAGCGCACCGAGAAGAAGGAGTGGTACCAGGGCACCGCCGATGCGCTGTTCCAGAACATCGACATCGTGCAGCGCCACCATCCCGAATACGTGCTGGTGCTCGGCGGCGATCATGTCTACACCATGGACTATTCGGAGATGCTGCTGCACCACGTGCAGACCGGCGCCGACGTCACCGTCGGCAGCATCGAGGTGCCGGTGGCCGAGGCCACTTCCTTCGGCGTCATGTCGGTCGATGAGAACATGCATATCACCCAGTTCAGCGAAAAGCCGGCGGTGCCCGACACGGTTCCCGGCAAGCCCGACGTGGCACTGGTGTCGATGGGCATCTACATCTTTTCCAAGGAGTATCTCTACCAGGTGCTGGTGGCCGACGCGCAGTCGGGCGAATCCTCGCACGACTTCGGCAAGGACATCATTCCCGCCAGCGTCAAGGGCGCGCGCGCGGTGGCCTATGCGTTCCGCAACAAGGAAGGTGGCCAGGCCTACTGGCGCGATGTCGGGACGCTGTATTCCTACTGGCAGACCAACATGGAGCTGTGCTCGGTGGAACCCGAGCTCAACCTCTACAACCGCGATTGGCCGATCTGGACCTACCAGCCGCAGTACCCGCCGGCCAAGTTCATTTTCGACGACGAGGGTCGGCGCGGCGAGGCGATCGATTCGCTGATCGCCGGCGGCTGCATTCTCTCGGGTGCGCGGGTCAAGCGTTCGGTGCTGTTCTTCGCCACCACGGTGGAGAATTGCAGCCTGATCAAGGACAGCGTGATCCTGCCCAAGGTCAGCATCGGCCGCAACTGCCGCATCAATCGCGCCATCATCGACAAGGGCTGCGTCATCCACGACGATACCGTGATCGGCGAGAACCGCGAGGAAGACGCCAAGCGCTTCCATGTCACTCCCGAAGGCATCGTGCTGGTGACTCCGGCGATGCTTGGCCAGAACCTCTATTCGAGACTGCAGAACGACTATGACGGCTAAAGCACTCAACGTCGTGCTTGCGTGGCATATGCACCAGCCCTATTACCGTGACGGGCTGGATGGAGCCTATCACCTGCCGTGGGTGTACCTGCACGGCATGAAGGACTACAGCGACATGGCGGCGCACCTCGAGCGCCATCCGCAGATGCGGGTGGTGGTCAATTTCGCCCCGGTTCTGCTCGAACAGCTCGACGACTACGCGGTCCAGCTGGCCGCCCTGTTGCATGGCGGCACGCCGACCCAGGACGCCATGCTCAACCTGCTGGCCGGCATCGAGCCGATCCCGGGCGATCCGGCCGAGCGCCTGCGCATCATCCACGACTGCCAGCGCTGCCATGCCCCGCGCATGATCCATCCCTACCCGGCGTTTCACCGCCTGCTGCGCATGATTGGCGCTACCGACGACGTCGGCATCGGCAACCAGGGCGTGGAGTGGCATGTCGCCTATCTATCCGATCAGTATTTTCTCGACCTGCTGACCTGGTATCACCTCGCCTGGCTCGGCCATTCGCTGAAGCAGGCGCCGCTGGCCCAGCGCCTGTTGAAGCAGGAGCAGGACTATTCGGCCGCCGACCGGCGCGAACTGCTGGAACTGATCCAGACCACGCTGGCCGGCCTGATTCCGCGCTACCGGGCGCTCGCCGACCGCGAGCAGATCGAGCTGTCGATGACGCCTTACGGCCATCCCATCGTGCCGCTGCTCAATGATTTCACCAACATGCGCGACGCCCAGCCCGACGCACCCGCTCCGGTGGCGCCAGCCTATCCCGGCGGGAGCGAGCGCGCACGCTGGCACCTGCAGCATGGCATCGAGGTGTTCGAGCATTACTTCGGCCGCAAGCCGCAGGGCGTATGGCTGTCCGAAGGCGGAGTCAGCGAGGATGCGATCGCCCTGCTCGACGAGCTCGGCATCGGCTGGACCGCATCGGGCGAAGGCGTGTGGCGCGGCAGCTGCATCAAGTCGGGCTGCTCGGTGGAGGACACGCAAACCAAGCGCAGCCTGTTCTCGCCGATTCGCGTCGATGGCTTCAAGACCCGGGTGTTCTTCCGCGACGATGGCCTGTCCGACCTGATCGGCTTCAAGTACAGCGACTGGCATGCCGATGACGCCGTCGCCGATTTCGTCCAGCATCTGCAGAACATCTCGGCGTTTTTCTCCAAGCAGGCCGGCAAGCATGTGGTTTCGGTGATCCTCGACGGTGAGAATGCCTGGGAGTATTACCCGGACAATGGCCATCATTTCCTTGACGCGCTGTATGCCAGCCTGGCAGGTCACGCCAGCCTGAACATGAGCACTTTCTCCGAGCAGGTGAGCCACGCCCCGGCAGCGGCGCTGAAGCGGCTGGCGGCAGGCAGCTGGGTGTATGGCAGCTTTTCCACCTGGATCGGCTCCGAGGACAAGAACCGCGGCTGGGATTTTCTGGTCGAGGCCAAGCATGCCTACGACCAGGCCATCGCCGGCCTCGATCCCGAACAGCAGGTGCAGGCCACTCGCCAGCTGGCGGTATGCGAGGGCTCGGACTGGTTCTGGTGGTTCGGCGACTACAACCCGTCCGGCAGCGTCAGCGACTTCGAGCAGCTCTATCGTACCCAGCTGCGCCAGCTCTACCGCCTGCTCGGACAGGCTGCGCCGGCGGCGCTCGACGCCCCGCTGTCGCGCGGCGGCGGCTACGTCGAGAATGCCGGCACCATGCGCAGGAACGTCGGATGAAGGATTCGCGCCGCGCCGGGATCCTGCTGCACCCCACCTCGCTGCCGGCGGGCACGCTCGGCGATGCGCCGCGCTGGCTCGATTTCCTGCAGGCGGCGGGGGTCGGCGTGCCGACGTCATCACGCTCCACCAGGCCCC
>JBAPWR010000494.1:0-2419 GCA_049283775.1 Thiobacillus sp. | reverse complement strand
AGCCTGAATAGCCGAGCGGATCCGTCACATCGAGCTTGAGATTGGGCCAGAGCTGCCAGCCGATGTGCTGCGGCGAGGATTCGAGGGTGATGGCGGCGCGCAGCGGCACGCGCAAAGCCAGCCTCATTTTTCTCTCGCTCGAACGCCATAGCTGCAGGTCGACGCTGGGGCCGATTTCGAGGGTGGGTTCGAGATCGACCATGCCCTCGCGTGCCGGATTGTCGTCGCTGTCGGCCGGCAGCGAACCGTTGAGGCTGATGTTGAACTCGAGTCTCTCGCTGTCGAACAGGATGCCGCGAAAGCCGTCGCGGTCGGCTCTCAGGTATTCGCCGCGGTAGCGGATATAGGGAACCGGCAGAACAAAGGTCTGGGTGACATCCGAGCCGCGGTAGTCGGGCAGGCTGAGGGCCGCCAGGCCGGCGCCGATCTCCCATAGCGGAAGCTGCTCGGCATGCGCCACGGGCAGGATCAGCAGTCCGGCGAGAGCAATCGCCAGCGGCTGTGGCCGGAAAAGAATTTTCGTCGTCGGGCGGACTATCGTGCGCGTGTCCGCGTCATGTGAACGCGGAAGGACAACATGCAAGAAGCGTGGCATGGCGAGATTATGTCGCATTGGGCGAGGGATCGCTGCCATCCGTTGTCGCTACGCATCATCCCTCGCATTGCGGCCCTGAAGCTTCCTTTAGATCGTCCGTCTCGGGGGCCGAGGCTGCGATGGACTGTGCTAGATTTGCCTTATGCGCCGGCGTGTCGAAGACGGCCCAAGCTCATTCGCAACTTCATCGTTACAAGGAGTTTCCATGCCCATTAGCCTTCCAATCAGAAAAATCGGCAGCCTGCTGTTGGCCGCCTCCTTGCTGGGCGCGCAGGTCGCGCCGGTCCAGGCCGCAATGATCGGCACCGGCCAGTTGCTCGCCGCCGAGCAGGGACGGCTCGATCGCGCCAGGCTGGCGTCGTTGCTGGAGCGTGAAGACCTGCAGCAGCGGCTGGCCGCACTCGGCGTCGACGTGAATGATGCCAAAAGCCGGGTCGCCGGCCTGACCGATGCCGAGGTGGCACAGATCAACCAGCGCTTCGCCGAACTGCCTGCCGGTGGCGACGTGCTCGGCGTCATCGTGCTGATCTTCGTCATCTTCGTCATCACCGACGTGATCGGCGCGACCGACATCTTCCCCTTCATCCATCCCGTCAAATAGGACGCCGTCCATGCGGCTGTTGCATCGCGCCCGCTTGCTTGCGGGCGTTTTTCTGTCGGCCGTCGTGCTGGCGGGGTGCGCCCATCGGACCCCGCTCGAGCCGGCATCGACGGCTGGCCTGCCTAGGCATTTCGAGCTGACCGATACGCCTTTCTTTCCCCAGGAACGCTATCAATGCGGGCCCGCTGCGCTGGCCACGATGCTGAATGTTCGCGGCGTGGGCGTCGTCCCCGACGAACTGGTTTCCCAGGTCTATCTCCCAGGGCGCGAAGGCAGCCTGCAGCTCGAGATGGTTGCCGCGGTGCGTCGTGCAGGCTTGATGGCGGTCACGGTCGAGCCGGCGCTGGATACCCTGCTGGCCGAAGTTGCAGCGGGTCATCCGGTGCTGGTGCTGCAGAACCTGGGACTCGACTGGCTGCCGCGCTGGCACTACGCGGTGGTGATCGGCTACGACCTGCCACGGCAGGAACTGGTGCTGCGTTCCGGCACGGAGCGCCGGCGCATCACGCCGTTCGGGGTGTTTCTCAATACCTGGGATCGAGCGGAGCGCTGGGGCATCGTCGTGCTGCCGCCGCAGACCCTGCCGGCGCGCCCCCGACCCGGCCCCTGGCTGGAAGCGGCGCGCGGGCTGGAAGCCTTGGGCAAATGGCAAGAGGCGCGCGTCGCCTACCAGATCGCTGCCGCGACCTGGCCCGACCATTCGATTGCCTGGATTGGAGTCGGCAACAGCGCGCACGCCCTGGGTGACGCCGCGGCTGCCGAGCAGGCGTTCCGCATGGCTCTGGGTGTCGACCCGGTTTCAGCGGTCGCCTGGAACAACCTGGCCTACGCCCTGGCCGCGCGCCAATGCTTCCGTTCCGCGCGCGAGGCCGCACGCTGCGCCAGCATGCTCGCCCCCGACAGCAGCGAGATCAGCCACACCCTGGAAGAAATCGAAAGCCTTTCAGGCGAGGATTCCGCAGTCTGCAAGCCGCTGCCGATTTGTCCCTGACGCGGCGGCAGATCCTGCAAAGGGCACGTAGTGAAGCCCCGCGGCATCCCCTAAGCGCATAAGTAGGGCGGAAAAGCGCAGCGCCTTCCGCCATTCCTAGAGGGCCTCATCCCTATAGGCCGCGTGTACTCAAGCAACACAGCCAGACCTCGATCCTGTTCGCGACAGCCGTCGAGCCTGTCGACACTGTGCCGCTTGGTCGCGACTGGCGGAAGGCGCTGCGCTTTTCCGC
>JBAPWR010000493.1:0-2783 GCA_049283775.1 Thiobacillus sp. | reverse complement strand
ATCCTCGACCTGGCCGAGCGCGCCGCCTGCATCGTTTCCGGCGATACCTGCCCGCAGCCCAAGCCGCATCCGGCGCCGATGCTCGCCGCCGCCGAACTGTGCAGTGCCCCGCCCGCGCAGTGCCTGTACCTGGGCGATGCCGAGCGCGACATCCAGGCCGCCAACGCCGCCGCGATGCCGGCGCTGGTCGCCGCCTGGGGCTATATCGGCAGCACCGACCAACCGCATACCTGGGGCGCCCGCGCCCAGATCCGCCACCCCAGCGAAACCCTCGCCTATCTCGTTCCCTGAGCCATGGCTTACTACGCCCTGATCAAGCATCTGCACCTCGCCACCATCGTCATTACCCTGGCGCTGTTCGTCCTGCGCGGCGTCTGGATGATGATGGACTCCCCGCGGCTGCAGGCGCGTTGGGCACGCATCGTCCCGCACATCAACGACACCCTGCTGCTCGCCAGCGGCATCGCCCTGGCGGTCCTGATGCAGCAATATCCGCTGGTGCACGGCTGGCTCACCGCCAAGCTGTTCGCCCTGATCGCCTATATCGTCCTCGGCACCCTCGCCCTCAGGCGCGGCAAGACCAAGGCGCAGCGGGTGACCGCCTGGATCGCCGCCCTGCTGGTTTTCGGCTACATGCTCGCCGTCGCGCGGGCACACGACCCCTTGCCTTTCTTCTCCTGAGATGCCCGGCCGAGTACGGGGCGGCAGGTGACGCAAGGTCGTTCGCCCTGAGCGCGTCGAAGGGCCAAAGCAATGGTGAAGCATCCTCAACCAGCCGATGTCCATGTGCAAAGCACCGGTTCGGCCATCCGCAGCACCTGGCACAATTTTTTCCCGGGCACGCGGAACTTTCATCCAGGCCCCGCCTCTATGCAGTACACTTGTTGCAGCAGCACACATGGGGGCCGACCTGGCTTCGACGTGGGTCGCAAAGCAGCGTAGGGCATACCGAGGGTCAGAGCACCTCGTAAATCCAACTGAAAAACTTTTAGTCGCAAACGACGAAAACTACGCCCTGGCCGCTTAAGGTCCAGGACTCACACTAGCCTGTTCATGGGCTAGGTCGGGGCAACCCGACAGTGAGTTAATTTTCATGAAATCGCGCTTGTCCGGGTCGCTTGGGCAGGTGCCAAATCCAAGGCGACTCGGCGAGATCCAGCCTGTTCGGCGGGCGTGATGGAGCTTAAAGCATGAAAACACCGGACTAAGTATGTAGAACTGCCTGTAGAGGGCTTGCGGACGGGGGTTCGATTCCCCCCGGCTCCACCACGAACACCCCCAGACGTACCACCTGAAAGCCCCGCCAGTCGGGGCTTTTTCTTTGCCCATCCTCGATGGGAAACCAGCGACTATCGTCGACAGCCCGCGGGTTGCCCGGAGCGTTGATATCCACGATCCGGATGCCATCATCTCGGTCAGCCAACGGTTCGACATGGTGCGGGACGCCTGGATGATCGACGGAGGCTAAGCAAAGAATGCCTTGATGCTAGCGATTAATATTAGGGACAGTTCGGCTATGAGATGTTCATTCTCGAGCATTACTGAGGCCGCCTGCTCTGCGCACATAAGATTATCGGGACGGCTTTGACCATCCCGCTCACGACGGAGAAGAGAACATGGAACTCTCGATAGGATCGAAAGGGCGCGAGGAAGAAATCATTCAGCTTTTCGCCTCAACGTTCACCGCATCCGAGGGTGCAGAGGAAGGCGCGCTGATCGGCAATCTGGCGCGCAAGCTACTCGCTGGCACGGCGCCGGAGGATATCTTCGTTTTCACCGCCGAGGAGGACGGCGCGATCATTGGCGGCATCGTCTTCTCGCGGCTGACCTACGAGCAGGATGGTCGAACTGTGTTCGTTCTGGCACCCGTCGCCGTGGCGACCGGGCGGCAACGCCAGGGCATCGGGCAGAAATTGCTGACCTATGGACTGCATGAGCTGCGCAGGGCCGGCGTCGACATCGCCATGACCTACGGCGATCCGAACTACTATGCCAGGGTCGGCTTCATGCCGGTCAGCGAGGCGGATGCAGCAGCGCCCTACAAGCTGAATTAGCCCGAAGGCTGGCTCGGTCAGTCGTTAACGGACCACCCGATGACGCCGCTGAAAGGTCCGTCCCGCTGTGTCGCAGCGCTGAATGATCCGGTGTACTGGTAGAGGCCATCAGCATGGACCGTGACGAGATCGGCAGGATGCTGTTCAGCGACCCGCTCTATGCCGCCTACGGTAAGCTGCTCGAACTAGGCAAAAGAATGGGCGTGAGCCCGGCAGGCACAGGCAGCTATGCCTTTCTCGCCCCTGGTTCGCAGAAGCCGGTGATCAAGCATGTCGCCCGGCAGGCCATCAGCCTGCACGACCGCGAATGGCGCGCGGCGCTAGCCTGGCGACCCTATGGAAATAGCCCTGAACCGCGGTCGCCGGAATTTCGCCCGCGTGGCAATGATGGCCAATTGAAAACCGATCTTCCGCGGCCATAGTCCATATGAATATGCCCATGGAATTCATCACATGACCTATCCCAACGAGCCTGATTCCCGCATCGCCCCGCTGTCGACCGACGACTTGCGCCCCGAATGGATGGAGATCTTGGAACGGCTGCCCGGCAAGGGCCTCAAGGGCGAGGGCTTCCCGCGCAATCTGCTGGGCATCCTGATGCAGAACCAGGAAACCCTTGGGCCCTTCCTGGACTACTGGGTGACTTCGAAATCGAAGATGGGCCTGAGCGTGCGTGAGCAGGAACTGGTCATCCTGCGCATGGGGGTGCTCTATCGCAGCGAGTATGTC
>JBAPWR010000492.1:0-5014 GCA_049283775.1 Thiobacillus sp. | reverse complement strand
ACGCCAGGCAGCACAGCCGCGCCGCATCACCATCGAGTAAGGAGACCCACGCATGAGCGACAACACTGCTGTCAGCAAGCAAGCCAAATCCGCAGCGGCCGAGGCCACCCTGATGCCGCTGGTGAATGTCTTCGAGGATGCCGCCGGCATCACCCTTTACGCGGATCTGCCGGGTGTCCCCAGGGACAGGCTCAACCTGCAGGTGGAAGCCGATACCCTGACGATCGAGGGCGAGGTCAGCTTGGATACGCTGGAGGGCATGGAGGCCACCCATGCCGAGATTGGCCTGCCGCGCTATCGCCGCGTATTCACGCTGTCCAAGGAACTCGACAGCGAAAAAGTCTCCGCCGAACTCAGGAACGGGGTGCTCAAGCTGCGTATTCCCAAGGCCGAACACGCGCAGCCGCGCCGCATCGAGGTCAAGGTGGGTTAAGCACTCGGCAAGACTCAACCGCGCAGCAGGCGCGTCGCTTCCCTCGCTGCGAGTTCGGCACAATCGCCGATAGACAGGCCGTTGAGATAATTGCCGATCAAGGTGAACGACTCGCCCGCGAGCTGGCGGGTGATGGCCTCTGCCAGGGCAACATCCCCGACTCGCGGCGCAGGCAGATGGTTGGTGGCTTCGGCAACCTGAATGAAGTCCTTGGTCGCCACCCCCAGCACCTCTGCCGCACCAGCCAGTTTTCCGCCCCGGTCGAGTCGGCCGGGGCGGAAGTGAAATGCGAAGCCGCGCAGGTCGGGGTGAGGGACGACATCGCGCGAGACGACCGACCAGAACGCGTCATCCACGGCCATCAGGCCGGCGATCAGCGGCAGCCGGCAGGACGCCGCTGGAACCACCACACCGAGGCTTTCGATGTCGACGACCGTGATATCCGCCAACTGCGCGGCGAGCTCGGGCCTGAAGCCATGCAGCAACGCTGCCGCGGCGTCGATCGGGGTCGCCAGCGCCAGGCGTCGGCAAGTCAGGGACTCATCGCCCATGCGCACGACAAAACCGGTTCCTTCCTGCTGTACTGCACTGACCCTGGCACCGGTACGCAGGCTGAAGGACGCGTCAGAGACGATGGCTTCGAGCAGCCCCTGCAGGCCGCCAGCGAAGGTATAGCTGCGCGGAGCCTGCTTCATCCGCGGCTTGCGCCGGAACAGCCATTCGGCAGGGAAGTCGTCCGCCTGCTGCGACAGGACTGCGGCGAATGCCGGTGCCAGCAGATTCCTGTAGTTGTCGCGGCCAAGCAGGCCAGCGAACCAGTCGGCCACGCTGCGCCCTGACTTGCCGCGCGTGATGCCGAAGGGAACCGAGGCGGCCGCCTGGAAAAAATTCAGTCGTGCCAGCGGCGACTGCAGGGTGTTTTGCGGGGTGACAAAGCGATAGCCGAGTTTCCTGCGCAGCTGCAATTCATCCAGCCTGCCAACGTCGGAGAGCGCTTCCAGCAGCGGCGCATAAGAGTTGTAGGCGGTATGCGCGCCGAGTTCCAGCCAGAAATCGTCGCGCGGCCGCCAGCTGTGAATGCAGCCACCAACCCGGTCTGTCGCCTCCAGGATCAGGGTTCTTTGTCCGCCACGTGCCATGCGCGAGGCGAAGACCAATCCGCTCACACCCGCGCCGATAACGATGCAGTCGAAATCAGTCATGAAATGGATTTTTGAACGGGGTCGGCAAGCCGAATGCAGGCTGCAGGACCGGAAGGCGGGGCTTGGATGAGGGCGTGCGAGAATCCCAAGAACTTCCCGGTTCCGCACGCGGCGTGGCAGATTGACGCACCAAAAGGATTGCCCCAGATATGCTGCAGCGGGACGCGAGCGACGGGCTTATCAGGCATCTTGATGATTGCATAGACTTCGCTGATTGGAGTATCATGCCGGGCTAATGTTCACTGTGTCACAGCGGGTAGCGCTTGTACAGGCAGGGA
The DNA here is from genome assembly GCA_049283775.1 of Thiobacillus sp. Lineage (GTDB taxonomy): Bacteria > Pseudomonadota > Gammaproteobacteria > Burkholderiales > Thiobacillaceae > Thiobacillus. The sequence continues at coordinate 3,101 of JBAPWR010000492.1, read as the reverse complement.
TGGTGCCTCTTGCGGTCTTGATCGGGGCAGGGCTGGCCGACTGGACACGGGGATTATCGGCCGGATACGGCGTTCTGGTTGCCCTGGTGGTCAGCGGTGTTCTGATCTGGCGGGAACGGCAGTCCAGACAGCATCCGGAGTGGGATCAGAAACGCCTGCTTGCGCAGTTTATCCGCACCGGTATCGAGCGGGTTGCTTTGCTGGTGTTGTTGCTGGCGTTGGGGTTCGGGGTGCTGCGTCTGACACCGCTGCCCCTGTTGCTGGGATTGGTCGCGGCGCAGTTGGCGTGGCTGGTCATTGCTCTGAGCCGGCATAGCAAATAATTTGGCGGGTGATTTCAGGTTGGTTTTGCATGGGTGCCACACCGCGTGCACATGCAAAACTCACTTGTAGAAAATGATTATATGGCTGCGGAATACCACTCCTCCGGCGAATACATCAAGCATCACCTGCAGAACCTGACCTATGGTCAGCATCCCGACGGGACTTGGGGCTTTGCCCACGGCATCGAGGAAGCCAAGGCCATGGGCTTCTGGTCGATCAACGTCGACAGCATGCTGTTCTCGATCGGTCTCGGCGTGCTTTTCCTTTTCTTCTTCCGCATGGCGGCCAAGCGGGCCACTGTTGGCACGCCTTCCGGGCTGCAGAACTTCGTCGAATGGATCGTCGAGTTCATCGATGATGCCGTGCGCGGCTCGTTCTCCCACAAGAGTGCACTGGTGGCGCCACTGGCCCTGACGGTGTTCATCTGGGTATTCCTGATGAATCTGATGGACCTGATCCCCGTCGACTGGCTGCCCTTCGCCGCCACCCTGGCGGGCGTGCCTTACCTCAAGGTCGTGCCCAGCACCGATCCCAACGTCACGTTTGGCCTGTCGCTGACAGTCTTCGTCGTGGTTCTTTTCTACAGTTTCAAGATGAAGGGTGCAGGCGGGTTCTTCTCCGAACTGGCCTTCCAGCCTTTCCCCAAGTGGCTGTTCCCGGTCAACCTTCTGCTCGAGGGTGTCGGCCTGATCGCCAAACCGATTTCGCTCTCGCTGCGACTGTTCGGGAACATGTACGCCGGCGAAATGATCTTCATCCTGATTGCGCTGATGTTTGGCGGCGGCTGGATTCTGGCCGCATTCGGCGGTGTGCTGCAATGGGCGTGGGCGGTTTTCCACATCCTGATCATCACCCTGCAGGCCTTCATCTTCATGACCCTGACCATCGTCTATCTGGATATGGCGCATTCAGAGCATCACTAAAAGATTCAAAGCAACCCCGTTTTATTTTTCAACTTAATCAAAAACTCAAGGAGTTCAAAATGACTGAAGTTCAAGGTTTGCTGTACATCGCCGGCGCTCTGATGATGGGCCTGGGCGCTCTCGGTGCTGCAGTAGGCATCGGTATTCTCGGCGGCCGCTTTCTCGAAGGCGCTGCACGCCAGCCCGAACTGATTCCGATGCTGCGTACCCAGTTCTTCATCGTCATGGGTCTGGTCGACGCCGTGCCGATGATCGCCGTCGGTCTGGCGATGTACGTTCTGTTCGCCGTTGCCGGTTAATTCGCGGGTTATTCGGAACCTTATTAACCCCCGTCATTAAAAGGTGCGGATATGAACTTCAACGCAACTTTGATCGGCCAGTCCATCACGTTCATCTTCTTCGTGTGGTTCTGCATGAAGTACGTGTGGCCGCCGATCATGAACGCGCTCGAAGCGCGCAAGAAGCAGATTGCCGATGGGCTGGCCATGGCCGACCGCGGCAAGCACGAGCTGGAACTGGCTGCCAAGAAGGCTGGCGAGAGCCTGCGTGATGCCAAGGCCCAGGCTGGAGAAGTGATTGCCCAGGCCGAAAAGCGCGCTGCGCAGATCATCGAGGAAGCCAAGCTGGCAGCCAAGGAAGAGGGTGACCGTCAGCTGGCGGTCGCCCAGGCCAACATTGCACAGGAAACCAACCGCGCACGCGAAGCCTTGCGTGAGCAGGTTGCGGCGCTGGCCGTGGCCGGTGCGGAAAAAATCCTGCGCCGTGAAGTCAACGCGCAGACCCACGCCGAGCTGCTGGGCCAGCTGAAAGCCGAGCTGTAAGCCATGAGCGAACTGTCTACCCTGGCACGTCCCTACGCCGAAGCGGTATTTCGCATGGCGAAGGAAGAAAACGACCTGGCGGGCTGGTCGTCACGCGTCGCAACGCTTGCGGCGATCGTCTCCGATGCCCAGGTAGCGGCGCTGATCGCCGATCCGGCCATTTCGGCGGATCGTGTGGCCGGCCTGATTACCGAAGTGGCCGGTGCCGATCTCGGCGAGCGCGGCGACAACTTCGTCAAGGTGTTGGCTGAAAATGGCCGGCTGACGGTGCTGCCTGAAATCGCTGCGCAATTCGAGACGCTCAAGGCCAACGCCGAAGGCACGCTCGAAGCCACCATCACCAGCGCCCAGGAGCTGACGCAGGCGCAGATCGACGATCTGGTTGCCGGGCTCAAGGCAAAATTCAATCGTGCGGTCAACGTGCAGGTGACAGTTGATCCCGAGTTGATCGGCGGAGCGGTGATCGCGGTCGGCGACCAGGTGATCGACGGCTCGGTGAAGGGACGGCTGCAGCGCATGGCCTTCTCCCTGCAGGGCTAAAAGCAAGGCCGGGCTCATCCTTCTCATATTTATCGGAACCTCATGGTTCGGAGAACAAAATGCAATTGAATCCAAGCGAAATCAGCGAACTGATTAAAGCCAAGATCGAAAACCTCAGTGCCTCGAGCGAATTGCGCACCCAGGGCACGATCGTTTCCGTCACCGACGGCATCGTCCGCATTCATGGTTTGTCCGACGTGATGTCGGGTGAAATGATCGAACTGCCGGGCAACACCTTCGGCGTGGCCTTGAACCTCGAGCGCGACTCGGTCGGCGCCGTGATCCTGGGCGATTACGAACACATCACCGAAGGCGATGTCGCCAAGTGCACCGGCCGCATTCTCGAAGTGCCGGTGGGCCGTGGCCTGCTCGGCCGCGTCGTGAACTCGCTGGGCCAGCCGATCGACGGCAAGGGCCCGATTGCGGCCGACACGACCATGCCGATCGAGCGCATCGCCCCCGGCGTGATCGAACGTAAATCGGTCGACCAGCC
>JBAPWR010000491.1:0-2551 GCA_049283775.1 Thiobacillus sp. | reverse complement strand
TCCTTCGACAGCGCCCAGAAGGTCTGGATGATCTCTTTCGTATGGCTGGTGACCGGCTCGGAGAAGTCGCCGCCGGGCGGCGACACCGCACCGATCAGGGTCACCGATCCGTGGTCGCCGGCGAAAGTCTCGACCCGCCCGGCGCGCTCGTAGAATGCGGCGAGGCGCGAGCCAAGGTAGGCCGGATAGCCTTCCTCGACCGGCATCTGGCCGAGACGTCCGGCGACTTCGCGCAGCGCCTCCGCCCAGCGGCTGGTCGAGTCCGCCACCATCACCACGTCGTAGCCCTGGTCGCGAAAATATTCGGCCAGGGTGATGCCGACGTAGACCGAGGCCTCGCGCGCCACCACCGGCATGTTGGAAGTGTTGGCCACCAGCAGGGTGCGTTCCATCAGCGGGCGGCCGGTGTGCGGGTCCTTCAGTTCGGGCATGAACTCGAGCACGTCGGTGAGTTCGTTGCCGCGCTCGCCGCAGCCGACGTAGATGACGATCTCGGCGTTGCACCAGCGCGCGATCTGCTGCTGCAGCATGGTCTTGCCGGCGCCGAAGGGCCCGGGAATCGCTGCCTTGCCGCCCTTCAGCAGCGGGTAGAAGGTATCGAGAATGCGCTGCCCGGTGATCAGCGGCGCCACCGCGTGATCGCGATGGCGGAACGGGCGCGGCGTGCGCACCGGCCAGCGGTGGAACAGCTGCAGCTTCTCGATGCGCCCGTCGGCCAGCCTCACCCGGCCGATGGTCTCGTCCACCGTGTAGTCGCCTTCAGGCGCGAGTTCCAGCAACTCGCCGTGGAGCAGCGGCGGGGTGAGGATGCGATGCAGGATCGATTCAGTTTCCTGCACTGTGCCGAGCACGTCGCCGCCTTCGAGTGTGCTGCCAGCCTGGCGTGACGGGTCTGGGACGAAATGCCAGCGCGTGTCGCGCGGCAGGGAAGGCACTGCGACCCCACGGGCGATACGGTCGCCGCTTTGTTCCCACACCGCCTGCAACGGCCGCTGCACGCCGTCGAAAATCGCCCCCAGCAAACCCGGGCCGAGTTCCACCGACAGCGGCCAGCCGAGTCCTTCCGCCGCCTCGCCGGGACGCAGTCCCGCAGTGTCTTCATACAGCTGCGCCAGGGCGGTGTCGCCATCGCGGCCGATCACCTCTCCGACCAGGCCGATGCGGCCGACCCGCACCTGTTCGCCGAGCACGGTCTGCGGCAGTTCGAGCTTGACCAGCGGACCGTTGATTTCGAGTATCTTGCCCATCGCGTTTTCCTGATTCTTCCTTATCCGTGGACCAGCGTGCCGAGATCCGGCGCGCTGGCGAACAGGCGTTCCATCGCCACCCGAGCCAGTTCGTCGGCGAGGCGCGCCTGCCGCGCCTCGAAGGTCTGGTCGAGCCGGGCGCGGTCATCGGCCAGCCGTACGCGGATGCCACCGAGGCTCGGCCGGCCGTGGCTGGCCAGGGTGACGACACGACCGGGTGCAGCGCGTGCGGCCATCTCGGCCCAGCCTGCCGCTAGGCGATGTTCGTCCTCGGGACGCACTTCCGCCACCAGTTCGCCTTCGGGCAAGGCCTGCGCGGCGGCGCTCAGCCAGGCTTCCAGCGCCGGCAGATAACGGCTTTCGTCCTGCACCAGCTTCTGGAACGCCGCCTTCACAGCCGACAGTGCGGCTTCGGTCAGCGCCCAGCGCAGGCGGTCGAGTTCGGCGGCCAGGCGCGTCTCCGCCGCCTGGATATGGCGACGGACCTGACGCTCGGCCTCGACCTTGGCCGCCAGCACTTCGCGCTCTTCCGCCAGCTTCAGCCTTTCCGCCGATTCGGCGAGGATGCGCGCCCGGGCCGAGTGGGCGTTATGCAGTTGCTCGCGCGCCAGGGTCTCGGCCTGCTGCAGCAGCGCCTGTTCGAGTTGATTGACTTGGGTTTCAGTATCCATCGGCGTGACCTAGTTCAATGCTTCCGGCCCCAGCACCGCGCGCACCACTTCATCGACCGCAGGGGCGTAATCATGCGGCGCCGGCAGCGGCGGCAATTCGGTGATGACGACACGGCCGCCCTCGTTGCGCAGGCGGTTGAGCCAATAGCCGCCACCATGCGCAAGATGCGTTTCCAGCAGCACCAGCGCCTCGTCACCGTCCCTGACCAGATTCTCGAGGACTGTTTCCACTGTCGCCTGATCGGCGTCGGCATGCACCTCGGCGCCGATCAGTCCGAAACCGCCCGCCAGCGCGGCACTGCCAAGCACGATCAGCCTGGCACTGGAGAGAGGTGGATCGATAGTTTGCGCCACGGCCCGTCCTCAAATCTTGCCGAGCAGCAGGATCGACATCACCAGGCCGTAAATCGCGATACCTTCGGCCAAGCCGATGTAGATCAGCGTGCGGCCGAACATCTCGGGCTTTTCGGCGATCACCGCCAACGCGGCGGAGCCGATCGGCCCCATGGCGATGGCCGCACCGATCGCCGCCAGTCCGGTAGGCAGGCCGATGCCGAGCAGGGCCAGACCCTGGCCGATGCTGATTTCTCCGGCGGCCGCTGCCGCCGGCTCGGCCGCCAGCACGTCCTGCAC
>JBAPWR010000490.1:0-5073 GCA_049283775.1 Thiobacillus sp. | reverse complement strand
GTATGTGATGCGGTCGGAACAATTGCTCCGGCCGTCGCGGATCACCGGACGCGAAAAAACCCAGGCTCCCACACCAAAGAAGCGTCCCTGAAAGCCGGCTCTGTGCCGAAGTGGCCAAGTAGCCTTGTCCTCCTGGCAGTTTGGACGTGGCAAGGACCAGCCGGATTCTGGCCGTGACAGAGAACGCCGGCTTCCTCCCGCCCTCGGGTAAAATGCCGTCCATGACCGAAGCCGAGCTCCTCGATCCCGCCCCACCCTTAGCCCCTGCCATACCCGTAATCAAGGTGCGCGGCGAGCCGTTGACCGAACTGCCGCAGGATCTCTACATTCCGCCCGACGCGCTGGAGGTTTTTCTTGACGCCTTCGAGGGGCCGCTCGACCTGCTGCTGTACCTGATCCGCAAGCAGAACCTCGATGTGCTCGACATTCCGATGGCGGCGCTGACCAGGCAATACATGGCCTATGTCGAGGCGGCGCGCGCCACCCGTCTGGAACTCGCGGCGGAATACCTGCTGATGGCGGCGATGCTGATCGACATCAAGTCGCGCATGCTGCTGCCGCGCCCGGAGCAGGCCGAGGAAGCGAACGAGGGTGTCGATCCGCGTGCCGAACTGGTACGCCGCCTGCTCGAGTACGAGCAGATGAAGCTCGCCGGGAAGAAGCTCGACAGCCTGCCGCAGGCGGGGCGCGAGTTCGACACCGTCAGCGTGTTCCTGCCTGCCGCCGCGAGGCGGTTGCCGAGCGTGCATCCGGAAGAGCTCGCCGCAGCTTGGCTGGCGATCCTGTCGCGCGCCAAGAACCGCACCCATCACCGCATCGGCCGCCAGGAATTGTCGATCCGCGAGCACATGAGCCGGATCCTCAAGCGCCTCACCCCGGGTGAATACATGGAATTCAAGGACTTGTTTCCGGAAGCTTCCACCGTACATGAGCTTGTCGTCACCTTTCTCGCGGTGCTGGAACTGACCAAGGAGACCCTGCTTGAGGTCTCCCAGGCCGAAGCCTTCGCCCCCATCTACGTGAAATTGCATGAATCTTCAGCCGAATGACAATCTGGACGATCTGAGAACCGTGCTCGAGTCGGCGCTGCTGGCGGCGCACGAACCGCTTTCGCTCAACGAGCTGAAGCGCATGTTCGAGCAGGAACTGTCGGCCGACATGCTGCGCCGCGCGCTCGAGGAGCTGCGCCAGCAATGGCAGGGCCGTGGCGTCGAACTGGTGCAGGTGGCGGACGGCTGGCGCTTCCAGACCCGGCCGGAGATGCAGCCCTGGCTGTCGCGGCTGAAGAACGAGAAGCCGCCGCGCTATTCGCGGGCTGTGCTGGAGACCCTGGCGATCATCGCCTACCGTCAGCCGGTGACGCGCGGCGATATCGAGGATATCCGCGGCGTGTCGGTCAACCCGCACATCATCAAGACCCTGGAAGAGCGCGGCTGGATCGAGGCCATTGGCCACCGCGACGTCCCCGGTCGGCCGGCGCTGTTCGGCACCACCCCCCATTTCCTCAGCGACCTCGGCCTGCGCACCCTGTCGGAGCTGCCGCCACTGGAGGAACTGGGCAATCTGGTCACCCCGGATGAAACCGCGCTGATTCCCGAACTGGTCGAGGTCGAGTCCGCCGCAGCGGCTTTCGTCCCGACGACCATCATCGAAACAGCGTTTACACCCGCAGCCATCATCGAAGTGGCGCGCAGTTCACAGGTTAACGAAACCGCATGACGACCCGCCCCCGCAGTCCCATCCGCCGTCCCGCTGCGCCGCCGTCCGGACGTGCTGCCAGCCGCCTGCAGCAGGCCATCGCTCCCGTAGCCGCCGAGGAGCGCCTGCAGAAGGCACTGGCCTCGGCCGGCCTCGGCTCACGCCGCGAAATGGAGGAATGGATCGCCGAGGGCCGGGTCCAGGTCAACGGCGAAACCGCCACCCTCGGCACCAAGGTCGGACCACGCGACGTGGTCAAGGTCAGCGGCCGCCGGATTTACCTGCGCTTCGAGGAGAAGCGCACGCGCATCCTGATTTACCACAAGTCGGAAGGCGAGATCGTCAGCCGCGACGATCCGGCCGGACGCGCCACCGTGTTCGACAACCTGCCCAAGCTGCGCGGGGCGAAATGGATCGCCATCGGCCGCCTCGACTACAACACCGAGGGGCTGATGATTTTCACCACCTCGGGCGAACTCGCCAACCATCTGATGCATCCGCGCTTCGAAGTCGAACGCGAGTACGCGGTGCGGGTGTTGGGCGAACTGACAGAAGAAAAGGCGAAGCAGTTGCTCGATGGCGTCGAACTCGACGATGGCCCGGCACGGCTGCAAAGCATCTACGCCGCGGGCGGCGAGGGCGCCAATCGCTGGTACCGGGTGGTCATCACCGAAGGCCGCAAGCGCGAGGTGCGCCGCTTGTTCGAGCATCTCGGCCTGACGGTTTCGCGCCTGACGCGCATCCGCTTCGGCCCGGTCACCTTGCCGCCGCAATTGCGGCGCGGCCAGAAGGCCGAACTCGGCGACGACCAGGTGGCTCAGGTGCTGGAATGGGCCGGCATGGCGCCGAGTCCGCGGCGTGCCACTCGCGGCGTGCCGCCCAAGCCCGCGCGCAAGGCACATCCGCGATAAGGAGATCGAAATGAAGCTCATCCTCGCCGACGACCACACCTTGTTCCGCAACGGCATGGCCCTGCTGCTCCAGGGGCGGTGCAGTTGCGAGATCTGGGAGGGCGATGGCCTGGATGCTGCGCTGGCCGAGGTCGATGCGCATCCCGATGTCGATCTCGCGCTGCTCGACCTGCATATGCCCGGCATGGACGGGGTGGAGGGCATCCGGCGCTTCAAGGAGCGTCACCCGAAGCTGCCGGTGATCATCCTCACCGGCGCCGAGGAGCCGCAGCAGATCCAGGACGTGCTGTCAGCGGGCGCGTCCGGTTTCATCCCCAAGAGCTCGACGCCCGCAGTGATGCTGTCCGCCATCAGGCTGGTGCTGTCGGGTGGGACCTACATCCCGCCGCAGCTGCTGTCTGCGGTCTCTGCAGCTGCAAATCCCGGCGCGACCGCTGGCCCCGAGCGTGCTCCGGCCCAGCTGACCGAACGCCAGTTGCAGGTGCTGCGCCTGCTCGCTGAGGGCAAGCCCAACAAGGCCATCTGCCGCGAGCTGAATATCGAGGAAGGCACGGTCAAGGCGCATGTCGCGACCTTGTTCAGGGCGCTCGACGTCACCAACCGCACCGAAGCAGCCGTCGTCGCCAAGCAGAAGGGCCTGCTGCATTAAAGTCCAGGCGGCTAGGCGCAGCACTCAGCCCTCATCGGTTATTCAGGCCCCTGCATTCCCTGGCGACGCCGACATGAGGGGCCTGCTCAGGCCGGTCAGGGCGTGCAGTCTGACGATTCCGTCGCTGGCTTCCCGTCGGATTTGCGCACCAAGGCGCCTGCTTGATCGGTTCGTCTGGTTCCCAGAAACAACATGTATTCGATGCGGTCGAAATGCCGGCTCATGGCCTCCTCGACCTGACCATCGGTAAGGCCTTCGTAGATGTAAACATTGCCCTTGCGCTCATGTTCGAGTTCGCGTTCGTTGGGCACGAACAGGCGCCGCAGCTGCCACTTTTGCAGGTTGGTCAGTTCCGGCGAGCGATCGGCCGCTGCCGACGCTGTGCCGATCAGGGTCGATGTGGCGACTATCCCGCCAAGCATACAGAGCTGGCAAATCCGGGTGGCGGCGGAGCGGTTCAAGCACGTTCGTCGAAATCCGGGCATCGCCCGCTTGCCTTCATAAGTGCTCGTATGGATCATGACAACATCCTCGTCAATAGCTGAATCTGGTCGTCGCGATGCTCGGCGGCGTACCGGCTGACAGGGTTTTACGGATGTCCTGGTAGCCGCCAAGCAGGTTGTAGACATGCCTGAAGCCGGTCGCCTCGAGCAGCGAGGCGGCGTGATGCGAGTAATCTCCGCGATGGCAGAGCACCACCACGTAGTCCAGCGGTGAAAGGTTCTGCAGCACCTGCTGCAGAAAATCGGGGTCCGGTGTCCAGTCCCGCCGCAACCAGGGAACATGATGCGTAGCCGGCGGGTCGCCATGTTCGCGTTCGAACGCCAAACGCACATCCAGCATCCTGGCGCGGGGATGCTGCCGAAAGAATGCGTCCAGACCCTCGGCCGTCAGATGCACCATGGCGCGCTCCGGTATCTCTTCGACACCCCTGTTCGCGTCGTACGGGCAAGGCTGGGGTGATGTCTGGCAGCCACGCTGCTGGCTTGAGTCGCTTGTGTAGCGACCGCTTCCACTTCGTCTACAGGGCAGATGTGACAGGTCATGCAGGTGTCCACGTGATGGTACGTTTGTCCCATGCATTGTCGTCGGTTGGCAGCGGAACGTAATCGTTCAGATGATCTAATCGGCGAGTGCAGATGGATTAGTCCTGCGCGGAAGGATTAGGCCATACGGCCTAATCGGGAATCTGTCTGGCCAGGCAGGCTGAAGCCGCGCGCTCATTCTTGTGCAGGCGCTCCGCGCGGAAGAGCGCTTGAATCAGCTATTTTTCGGGCTAACCAAAAATTATCGATGACTGCCAGGCTTTCCCTGACGGGAAACAGGGCGCCGGATTAGGCCAAGCGGCCTATATTCATCACGGCAGGTTTCAATAAACTCGAAAAATCAAGGGAGGGTCATGCTCAAGTACCTGATTGCCAGCCTGGTATGCATGCATACCTTGTTTGCATGGGCAGACACCGCAGGCACGCTTTCCGAGGCTGATTATTTCGCTGAACAACCCGTGGTGCTCTCCGCATCGAGATTGTCGCAGCCGGTGAACCGCGCGCCGGCGGCGGTGACGGTCATTACGCGCGAGATGATCGAGGCCTCGGGCTTCCGCCATCTGGTCGACGTGCTGCGGCTGGTTCCGGGCATGGTGGTCGGCTGGCAGGGCGGAAACACCGCGGCGGCGAGCTATCTGGGCCTGGCCGACGGGTTCCCGCGTTCGATGCAGATCATGGTCGACGGCCGTAGCGTCTACAGCCCCTCCTACGGCAACACCTTCTGGCGCGGGATTCCGGTCACGCTGGACGATGTCGACCGCATCGAGGT
>JBAPWR010000489.1:0-1873 GCA_049283775.1 Thiobacillus sp. | reverse complement strand
CAGCGTGGGCGGCGTGTCGCTCAGGCGCACCTTGATCGGCAGGGTCCCGGTGGTGGGATCGATCTGCGAGTCGACGAACACGAGTTCACCCGGTACCCGCACAGAGCGTTCGTCCTCGAGGAAAATTTCCGCCTTCACCCTGCCCTGCGCCTGCGCCGCGGCGAGTTCGGGCAAGTCCTGCTGCGCCACGCTGGCGCGCACGTCGAGTGCGCCAGGAGCGAGAAGCGTGGTCAGCGGATCTCCGCCCGCCTGCACCAGGCTGCCCTGCCGCACATCGATGCGTCCGATGCGGCCGGCGATCGGCGCACGAATCTCTGCATACTGGACCTCGAGCTGGGCCGCCTGCATCTCGGCGCGCGCAGTGCCGGCACGCGCGCGTGCCGCCTCCAGGGCGAGCAGGGCGTCATCGTATTCCTGGCGGCTGATGTAGCCGGACTGCATCAGCGGATCCAGTCGCTCCAGCTTCTTTTCCGCTTCGGCGGTCTCGGCGCGCGCTCCCGTCAGGGTGGCCTGGCTTTGCGCGATGCGTGCCTGGGCAGGCCGCGAATCCAGGCTGAAGAGCAGTTGCCCGGCACGCACCGTGTCGCCATCCTCGACGTGCTGGCGCAACAGCGTGCCGCCGACCTGCGCGACAATGGCGACCTGCTGCGCCGCCTCCAGCGTTCCGGGCAGGTCGATCACCCGCGGAAAATCGCGTACCTCGACCGGCAGGGTGCGGACCTCGATCGCGCGACCATCGCCACCGCGCTTGCCGTCGGCGTCCGAATCCTGCTGCTGGATGCGATAGACCACGCCGGCAACCAGCGCCAGCACGACCAGGGTGACGAGAATGCGAAGTTTCATGGTTGTCTCGCGGATGGGGTGGCGGGCAGGCGGCCCAGGGCATGGTTGAGACGGGAAAATGCCGCCAGCCAGTCGCTGTCGGCCTGGGCGGCGCTCTGCTGCGCGCGTGCCAGCGCGGCCTGCGCGGTCAGCAGTTCGAGCAGGCTGCCGACACCCGCGGTGTAGCGCGCCTCTGCGGCACGCGCCGATTCGTTGGCGCTGTCGAACTGCACCGTCACGCCCTCGCGCTGCGCCTGGGCATGGCGCACGTCGTGATAGGCCTCGGTGACCGCGCGCGCAACCTCACTGCTCTGCCTGTCGACTTCGGCCTGCAGACGCGCGGCATCACGCTCGGCAGCGCGGGCTTCGGCCGCCAGCCGGCCACCGTCGAACAGCGGCACCACCAGGTTCACGCCCACGCTGTAGCTGGTCGAGGGATCGCGGATGTCGTCGGCGAACAGGACACGGTTGCCATTGGCAGCGAACGACAGGGTCGGCCAGCGCGCCGCGCGTGCACGCTCGGCGTCGGCCAGCGCACTGGCCGCCGTGGCACGCAGGGCGTGCAGGTCGGGGCGCTGACGTTGCGCCTCGGCCAGTAGGTCCGCCAGCAGGGTGCTGGCCTCCAGCGAATCGGGCGCCGCCGTCGCCCAGTCGAGTTCCAGGGTCTGCGTCTGCGCGATGCCCGCGGCCTGCTTCAACGCCGCCTCGGCCTTGGCCCGGTCACGCTCGGCCGTCTGACGCGCCAACTGCGCCTCGGCCAGGGCGGCGCGCGCCCGCAACTGGTCGGCGCGCGAGACCAGGCCGCCCTGCAGCCTGGCTTCGGCCGCATCCAGGCTTGCGCGCAGGGATATTTCAAGCTGTCTCAGGGCTTCCACCTGCGCACGCACACCCAGCAGTGCATAGTAGGCCGCCTCGACTTCGGCGATCGTGTCCTGCAGGGTGCGGTCGTTGCTCAGCAGGGTGGCGATCAACTGATAGCGCTGGGCGTCGATGTCGGCGGCGCGCGCGCCGAAATCGTAAAGCACATAGGCAAGGCTGAGGCCCGGACCAT
>JBAPWR010000488.1:0-4935 GCA_049283775.1 Thiobacillus sp. | reverse complement strand
CTGATGGACTGGGGGGGGGGTGCCGAGATCGACGAGGAGCGCCTGGCGTACGAAGTCACCGAATTGATGATGAGCTACGACGACCTGCAGCTCAAGGACGTCAGGATGGGGGCGCTGCTCAACGATGTGACCAGCCTGATGCGCGACAACAGCCTGATGCTGCCGGCCGATCTCACGCTGCTGTTCAAGACCCTGATCACCCTGGAAGGACTCGGCCAGCAGCTCGATCCGCACTTCCACATGATCGACCACGTCACGCCCTATATCGAACAGATCATCCGCTCGCGCTTCACCCCGCAAGCGCTGATGCGCCGCGGCAGAAGGACCCTGCGCGAAGGTCTGGAGGTTCTCGCCGACCTGCCGCGCGACCTGACCCGTCTGGTGCGGGACATGCGCCGCGGACGGATGAAGATCGATCTCGACCTCAAGCGCCTCGATCATTTCGGCCATCAGCTCGACGAGGCCAGCAATCGCCTGACGATGGGCATCCTGACGGCCTCGCTGGTGATTGGCTCGAGCATCATCATGACGGTGGAAGGCGGACCGAAGCTGTTCGGCCTGCCGCTGTTCGGTCTGCTCGGATTCCTGATCGCCTTCATCAACAGCCTGTGGATCATCCTGTCGATCTGGCGCTCGGGAAAGCACTGACGCCTATCGCTCAGGCAGGCTGTTTTCGCCGGGAAAGCTCACTGCATGGCGATAGCCAGGCGGCAGTCGGGTTCGGCTACAGTCGCGAGATTGCATAGTGCCTGCGGCCGGCCCAGCAGATAGCCCTGCACGTGGCCGAATCCCAGGGCCTCGACCTTGCGCAACATGGCCTCGGTTTCCACCCCTTCGGCGACCAGTTCATAGCCCGCGTCATTCATCATCCTGGCGAAATCGGCGACGATCTGCGCGGCACGGTCGCTGTCGTTGAGTTTCCTGATCAGCGAGATGTCGAACTTGACGACATCGACCGGCAGGTCGACGAGATAGCGCAGGGGCGAGTAGCCGGTGCCGAAGTCGTCCATGGCGACGCGGTAATGCAGGCTGCGCAGCAGGTCGAGATAGACGCGAACCTCCTCGATCTGGGTGATCAGCGAGGTCTCGGTGATTTCCAGCATCAGGGGGTGCTGGTCGATATGACGCGAGAGCTCGAGCAATTGCGAGACTACTTCTGGGCGGAACATGCTTTGCGCCGAGAGATTGATCGATACCCCGCATCCTGCGGGTATCAGGGCGGAAGACAGGTCTGTGTCGAGCTGATTGAGTACCGCCATGTCGAAATCCGCCTCCAGACGACGGCTGCTGACAACCGGCAGGAAGGCGCCGGGCAGCAGCAGCTCGTCGCCGTGGCGGATACGCGCCAGGGCTTCGTAGTAGTCCAGTCCCAGTCCCGGCAGGGAATGGATCGGCTGGTAATGCATCTCGATCATGCCGGGCGTGACCAATGCCTGGAACAGTGCGCTGGTTTCCTTGCTGGCGACCAGGGTGAGGTCGTTGCTCGAAGTGTCCTCGCCGAACATCGCGATGCGGCTGCGTCCGGGCTGCTTGGCCGTATACATCGCGATGTCTGCCTGCTTCGGCAATTCATCGAGCCGGCGCGGCGAGTCGGTCGAACAGAAGGCGATGCCGATGCTGATGCTGACCGGCTCCTGTATCCCCAGCTCGGCGAAGCTTGCGGCCTCGATCAGGCTCTGGCAGCGCTTGGCGATCTGCCTCGCCTGGGTCGGTGTGGTGCGTACCAGCACCGCCGCGAATTCGTCGCCGCCCAGCCGGTACAGGCGGTCGTTCGCCCTCAAGGCCATCACCAGCGCATCGGCAATCATCACCAGCACGCGGTCGCCCTTGGCATGGCCGTAGGTGTCGTTGATGGACTTGAAGCGATCACAGTCGAACAGCAGGTAGGCCACATCCTGGGGCTTCGACTCGAGGGCGTGGCTGAGGTGCTGCCAGTCTTCATCATAGGCACGCCGGTTGTAGCAGCCGGTCAGCACATCCTGGCGTGCCTGCGTGTGAAATTCGCGGTTTTGCGTCTCGAGCGTTCCATACAGTTCCCGCAGTTGCAGCTGATAGGTGTGCAGTGAACGACGGATATTGTCCATTTCAAGAATCTGCAATGGCACCGAGAGGTTGCTGCCGCTGCGTCCCTGCTGCAGTGCGCTGATGTCCTGGACCAGTTCCTGCAGTGGTTTCACCAGCAGACGCTTGTAGATCTGATAACCGAATAGCGCCATGCATATGAGTACAAACAGGATCCAGACCAGGGTGCGCGACAGGATCTCCTGAAACGTGACCCGGTTGGGGTCGGGACGAGGCTGCAAGGTCAGGCGTGATGCCAGCTGCATGGTGTCGATCGTTTCGCCGGGCCGCAGGTTCAGCCGTAGCGTGTTCTTGTCGGCCTGGTAGAACGCACTGCTTTGCATCAGCGCCGGGAGCAGGCTGACGCGAATCAGCCCGTACCCCAGGAGGATGTTGTTGTTCTCGTCGCCATAGACCGGAAAGCGCTGATAGAGGAACACCTCGTCAGACACCTTGCTAAGCCAGCTCGACCTGGCGTGCATCGGAAGCGTGACAGGCATCGCGCTGCTCCGGTCGGGATTGCCGATGGCATTGCCGCTTGCGTCATAGAGTGAGATCTTCGTGACCGATTGCTGCAGCAGGCCCGCTTCGTAGACCCGCTGGTCGCGCCAGTATCCGTAATACTCGGGATGAAACAGTTGCTGCTTGGTCTCGTCCCAGCGTGCAAGCGTGGCGGCCTGTGTCTCGGTCCGCTCCAGCAGCCGGTTGACATGGGTGAGCGCCTCGTCACGGGCATCTTCCATTTCCTGATGCTGCAGTTGCTCGGAGACGGCACTGGAAAGGTAAAGGCTGTATCCCGCCATGGCAGCCACGAGTGCCAGCACGAACGTGATCAGCCCCAGCGCCAGATGCCTGATGGAAACGTGCTCGGGGAGCCTCAAGCGCCTCGGCAGGCGGAAGAAGGAAAAGGAGTCCTGCTTCATGAGTCGTGAGTCGAAGCGATTTTTTTCAGCAGCGTCAGGCTGTGGTCGAGCAAGTCGAACTCGTGTTCACCGTCCATGAAATGCCCCGCACCTTTGACGATGACCATCGGGGTTCGGTTTTGCTGAAGCATGCTCAGCCATTTCCTGCCGATCGAGGCATCGGCATCTCCCATGACCAGCAGCTTCTCGCCCTTGTAGGTGTTCAGCGCATCGAGAACCCGCGCCTGGTCCCAGCGTACGTAACTCAGCAGCGCAGCCGGGTTCGAGGGGTACTTTTTGCAAAAGGAAACAGGTTGATTGACGAGCTTGAGATCGCCGCGGGCGACCGCGGCTTGCAACCGGGCGATCAACTCAGCGCGTGGTGTCGAGCCAATCTGGGCCTCGATCAGCGAGGCGGCGATGTAGCCCCGCACGGCCGGATCGGGCTTGCCCGCCAGATATGCGAGCAGCTGCATGCTGCCGAAACTGTGGCCCACCATGACAATGTGACGATGCCCGCGCGAGGTCAGCCACTTGACCCAGCGGTCGACCTCGTCCAGGTCTTGATCGAGGGAATGACGGTGCACGGCTTCACAAGCCAGGCTTTGCTTGCGGTTTGGAACACCGAGGGAAAGCGTAGGCGAAAGTACGGTATAGCCACTATCGTGCAGACCGCGTGCCAGCGTGGCGACGGTGGGAAATTCATGTGTCTGCAGAAAGCCGTGCAGAATCAGGACCGCGGGCAGCGTGGGTTTGCCGGACAGATACTCTGCCTGGGCAGTCAGTCCGTTACCCAACTCGATGCGCGCGCGCTCGGCGGCGGCGGCCTGCGGCAGAAGCAGCAGAAAGAAAAGGAGGTAGCCGTACTTGATCATGGGAAGTAGTCAGTCAACACCCCAGCTAACGGCGACTTGATGGTAAAAATGAAGGGGAGCGGGGCCGGAGGGCTGGAACCGGAGTGATAAACTGCCGCAGCTCATTTGACCCAAGCATGACTGATCTGGACTCGGTTTTTTCCCCCGCGGGCGCCTTCGCCACCATCCTGCCGCAATGGCGGGCACGGCCGCAGCAGCTGGCCATGGCCGAGGCCGTCAGGCAGGCGATCGAGGCCAACGGCGTGCTGCTCGCCGAAGCCGGCACCGGCACCGGCAAGACCCTGGCCTACCTCGTTCCGGCCCTGCTCTCGGGCGGCAAGGTGGTGATCTCCACCGGCACCAAGGCACTGCAGGACCAGCTGTTTCACCGTGATCTGCCGGCCGCGCGCCGCGCCCTCAAGTCGCCGGTCAAGGTCGCCCTGCTCAAGGGGCGCGCCAATTACGTCTGCCACCACCACCTGCGCCGCAACCTCGCCGACGGCCGCTTCGCCCATCGCGACGATGCCGCCTGGCTGCACAAGATCGCCCGTTTCGCCGAAACCAGCCGCAGCGGCGACCGCGCCGAGGCCGAGGGCATCCCGGAGGATGCCACCGCCTGGGCCTACGCCGTCTCCAGCCGCGACACCTGCCTCGGCAGCGAGTGCAGCCATTTCAAGGACTGCTTCGTCATGGCCGCACGCAAGGCCGCGCTCGACGCCGAGGTGGTGGTGGTCAACCATCACCTGTTCTTCGCCGACCTGTGGCTCAAGGACGAAGGCGTCGCCGAACTGCTGCCGGCCTGCAACACCGTGGTGCTCGACGAGGCGCATCAGCTCGCCGAAACCGCCGCGCAGTTCTTCGGCGAGACGCTTTCAACCGCGCAATTGCTCGACCTGGCGGGCGACACCAAACGCCTGGCGGCGGTCAAGGCCGGCGACTTTCCCGCCCTGCGCCGCGCCGCCGAGGACCTGGCCAAGGCGACCCGCGACGCGCGCCTGGCATTCCCGCAGAACCCGGTCAAGGCGACCCTGGCGGAGCTCGCGCGTTACGACAAATGGCCGGATGCGCTGAAGGATCTGTCCGCCGCGCTGGACGAGATGGCCAAGCTGCTGCAAACC
>JBAPWR010000487.1:0-2864 GCA_049283775.1 Thiobacillus sp. | reverse complement strand
TGCCCATGCCGCCGAGCCAGTTCAGCAGGTGCCGCCAAAGATTCAGCGACGGGGGAAGCGTATCGAGCCCGCTCATGACCGTCGCGCCGGTGGTGGTGAGTGCCGAGACGGTCTCGAAATAGGCGTCGGTAAAGCTCATCCCCGGCGCGTAGATCAGGAAAGGCAAGGTGGCGAAAGCCGGCAGACCCGTCCACACCAGGATCACCAGCAAAAAGCCGTCGCGCACCTTGAGTTCGCGCCGATAGCGGCGCGCCGCCAGCCACAGTACAAAACCGGCAATCACGGTGACTGCGAAGGATTCATCGAACGCATACTGCGCCGCATCGTGGGCAAAAAAGGCCGTCACCAGCGGCGCAAGCATGCTGAAGGAAAAAATCAGGATCACCAACCCGAAGACATGCAGGACCGGTGCCAGGCGGTGCATGGTGAGACTCATTTCAGTCTGAATTCACGGGGTCGCTAGATGGCGGACAGCCTACGCGGGCTATGCGATTGGATCCGGCAACCCAGCATTCGTTGGCATGCGGCCCGGATTCAGAAGAAGCCGAATCCGACCTGGAACAGCTTTTCGACCTTGGGAATGATGCGCTTGCTGAGGGCGAACACGATGAGATGGTCCTCCGCCTCGATCAGGGTGTCGTGGTGCGCGATCAGGACCTCATCGCCGCGGATGATGGCGGCGATCGCCGAGCCTTCCGGCAGGGCCACGTCGCCGATGCGCCGCCCCACCACCTTGGAGGTCTTGAGATCGCCGTGAGCGACGATTTCGAGGACCTCGGCCGCGCCGCGGCGCAACGAATGCACCGCAGCCATGTCACCGCGGCGGATCTTCGACAGCAGCGGGCCGACCGTCGCCTGCGCCGGCGAGATGGCGATGTCGATCTCGCCGCCCTGCACCAGGTTGACGTAGGCCGAACGGTTGATCAGGGCGATCACCCGCTGCGCTCCCATGCGCTTGGCCAGCAACGCCGACATGATGTTGTCCTCGTCGTCGTTGGTGAGGGCGCAGAAGACGTCGATCGACTCGATGTTTTCCTGCTCCAGCAATTCCTCGTCGGTGGCATCGCCCTGCAGCACCAGGGTACGGTGCAGCTTCTCGGCCAGTTGCGCACAGGTCGCCTTGTTGTGGTCGATCAGCTTGACCTCGTATTCGCGCTCCAGGCGCGCCGCGAGGCGCCGACCGATGTTGCCGCCGCCGGCGATCATGACGCGCTTGACCGGACGTTCCATGCGCCGGAGTTCACGCATCACCGCAGGGATGTCCTGCTTGCGGGCGAGAAAGAATACCTCGTCGCCCGGCTCGATAACGGTGATGCCTTTCGGCACGATGCCGCGGTCGCGGCGGTAGATCGCTGCAACCCGGGCATCGATCTCGGGCATGTGGCGCTTGATGTCCTGCAGCTCGTGGCCGACCAGCGGCCCACCATGATAGGCGCGCACCGCGACCAGGCGAACCTTGCCTTCGGCGAAGTCGAGCACCTGCAGCGCCTCGGGGTGCTCGATCAAACGGCGCAGGGTTTCGGTCACCTCCTGCTCAGGGCTGATGATGTGATCGACGCCGAAATGCTCGGAGAGAAAGTCACCTTCGGTTTCGAGGAAATCGTTCGAGCGAATCCGCGCGATGCGCGTGGGGATGTTGAACAGGGTGGCCGACAGGCGGCAAGCGACCAGGTTGGTCTCGTCGCTCTGGGTGACCGCCACCAGCATGTCGGCATCATCGGCGCCGGCCATCTTCAGGGTCGAGGGATGGGCGGCATGGCCGCGCAGAGTGCGCAGATCGAAACGGTCCTGCAGCAGCGCGAGCCGCTCGGCATCGAGGTCGATCACGGTGATGTCGTTGTTCTCGGCCACCAGGCTGGCGGCGAGGTTGGCACCGACCTGGCCGGCGCCGAGAATGATGATCTTCACAGGGCCTCGTCCAGGCGTCGTCCGTGGCGGATGTTCAGCTGCTTGAGCTTGCGATAGAGGTGGGTGCGCTCGAGCCCGGACTTGTCGGCGACGCGGGTCATGCTGCCACCCTCCTGCTGGATCAGGTGTTCGAAATAAAGGCGCTCGAAGGCGTCGCGGGCCTCGCGCAGGGGAACGTCGAGAGGAATCGACTGGGCGATCGCAGGAGAGTTGGCCTGCTTCATCGGAGCGATCACCCGTACCACATCGGCGGCGTCGATCTCGCTCGCCAGCGAGGTGACGCAGAGGGTGCGCACGACGTTGCCCAACTGCGGCAGATTCCCCGGCCAGTCATAGTTGCGTAGCTGGTTGAGGGCTGCGGTCGTCAGCTTCCGCACCGGGCACAGTCCCTCTTCCAGCAATTGCGCCAGCATGAAATTGGCGATCTCGGGCACATCCTCGCGATGTTCGCGCAGCGCCGGTACCTGGATGCTGATGCTCGACAGGCGATAGAACAGGCGGCTGTCGAATTCACCCGCACCCACCATCCGCTCCAGGTTGCGATTGCTGGCACACACCAGGCGCGCGCCACTGCCCTCGATCTTGTCGAGCAGCAGCGACAGGCCCTTTTGTTCCAGACGACCCAGTTCACAGGCATCCGGCAGGAACAGGGTGCCGTTGCCGACCTCCTCGGCAAAGCTGCTGGGATCGGATACCAGTCGCGTACGATCATTGAGTTCGATCCACGGGGTATTTGCCTGATGCAGGAACTGCGCGCAGATCTCGAAGCCGCAGCCGGGTTCGCCGAGCAGCAGCACCGGCGAGGTATTGCCGGCGATCTGCGAAAGGCGTTTTTTTAGATCCAGGATCAGCGGACTTTTTCCCAGCGCGCTCAGGTCCATCGACGCTGCGCGCCGCGGCACAACGCTACCGCGCTTGATCGCCTTGTTGACGGTGTCGATCAGCTTGGCCAGGGT
>JBAPWR010000486.1:0-4027 GCA_049283775.1 Thiobacillus sp. | reverse complement strand
GAAAAGCGCAGCGCCTTCCGCCAATCCACCATGCCGCAACGGCACATCGCCCACGCCATGCTACAAAGCTAGACCTGACCCGACCTACTCGCTAGACCTGACCCCGGTGCTTCGGTGTGACCCCGGTGCTTCGGTGCTTCGGTGTTGACGCCGCCCTACGTGCCCCATTTGACTTGTGTCGTCCATTGAACTACTTTCATTCATGGAATTCGAATGGGATGAGACCAAAAGCGAGGCCTGCTTCGATCAACGCGGGTTTGACTTCGCTTATGTGTTGCGGGCATTTGCTGATCCCAATCGGTTAGTCAGCCACGACCGACGCTGGGACTACGGCGAGAATCGCTTTCAACTGCTGGGCACCATAGATCAGCGAATATTTCATTTGGTGTATACATTGCGCGGCACGAGGATTCGCATCATCTCGGCACGCAAAGCCAACAAACGAGAGGTGAAATTTTATGAAGACAGTACGCGTGAAAGTTGATCCAACCGTCCCGTCCACTTTTCCGAAAGGACGGGTAAACAAGCGCCGTCTGGATGCCACGACCGAGCAGGACATTGCCCGGCAGCAACGCATCGATGACGATGAAGCCATGCAGGATGCCGCCAGGTTCGCTCGACGCGTACGCAAGCGCCTGGGGCTGACCCAACTTGAATTCTCGCAGCGGATCGACGTGTCACTCGACACGATCCGCAACTGGGAACAAGGCAAGCGGCGCCCGACCGGCGCGGCAAAAGCCCTGCTCAAGGTGCTCGACAAGGCACCGGAAACCGCGCTACAGATTCTTGGCTAAGGCGTTGGGGCTTACAAACGCTACCAAAAGGTTAGACCTTACTAAGTTCTTCCGGTTTTTGGTAGTGAGGAAAAGCGTAGCGCCTTCCGCCAATCCACCATACCGCAACGGCACATCGCCCACGCCATGCTACAAAGCTAGACCTGACCCCGACCTACGACCTACTCGGACCTACTCGTGTCCTTACGGTTTGACACAACGGGATGCCAAGCATATGCTTCAGCATATGCCCACTTTGGAGCATCCCCATGAATTCCGGAAGACATGTACGTTTGTTTCGAAATGGACGGAATCAGGCAGTCCGCATCCCGCGCGAGCTTGAACTCGACGCGGAAGAAGCCATCATCCGCAGGGAGGACGATCGCCTGATCATCGAACCCATCAGGAAAAAGGGCCTGCTGGCGACGCTCGCGGCGCTGCCACCTCTGGATGAAGACTTTCCCGATGTCGATGAGGGTCTGCAACCGCCGGATGACGTCGAGTTATGACAGGGGCCGCCCGCTATATGCTGGACACCAACATCCTGTCGGAGCTAGTGCGCCAGCCGCAGGGCAAGATCGCACAACGCATCGCACAGGTGGGTGAAGAAGCCGTCTGCACGTCCATCATCGTGGCAAGTGAATTGCGCTTCGGGGCGGCCAAACGAAACTCGGCAAAGCTCGCCGAACGGGTGGAAGCCATCCTCGGCGCGATCGATGTCCGCCCGTTCGATACGCCAGCAGACCTCGAATACGCAAGGCTGCGCAGCCACCTCGAACAAGCCGGCACGCCCATCGGCCCGAATGACATGCTGATCGCCGCCCATGCCCTCGCCACCGAATCCATCCTGGTCAGCGCAAACAAGAGCGAATTTTCACGGATACCGGGGCTTACCGTCGAAAACTGGCTGGAAGAAATTCCGCAAGCCTGAAAATCCAATCTCTTGCAAAGCGGCACTGCCTATCCCAACCTGACCCTGCCTCTCGATTTTTGGTAGGGCGGAACCGCGCAGCGCCTCCCGCCAATCAGCCGCCGCGCAACGGCACAGCGCCCGCGCCATGCTACAAAGCTAGACCCTACCCTCCAGTTGCCGCTGGCGGCTTCAGCACTCCCGCTCCTGAAGCTCGTGCGGCCTCCATCAACGCAGCATCCTGGGTGGCGATAGGAAGTTGCAGACGTAGGGCCAGTTCGAGATAGGCAGCGTCGTAGCTGGTCAGGTCATAACGCAGCGCCAGAGAGAGAATCGCTGCCGGTCCCGGCATCTCGCGATCGATCACGATAGGCAACGCGGCGATCTGCTCGATCACCTCATGCGCGCCCTGGGCGTCGAGCGCGCCGCGCTTGCACAGGGTACGGAGCACATTGGCGAGTTCCATTTGCCACAACAGCGGGGCATGCGCCTGCTCTTCGAGCAAGCGTGCCGCAACCGCTTCGGTGTATGCCGTCGTCTGATTGCTGATGTACCAACCACTGACGACGGAATTGTCCAGCACGAATGCCATCAGTCCAGCCCGGCGCGTGCGACCGCCTTCAGATCGCCCTCGAGCACCAGGCCGCTGCGCATCTGGCGCAAGCGCTCCAGCGCCGAAGCAACGCGCTGGCGCTGGCCCGGAGCCTCAATTTCCTCGCCCTGCTCTGCAACCAGGCGAGCGACAGGCACCCCCCGGCGAGTGATCGTGATCTGATCGCCGTGCTCGACCGCGGCAATCAGCTCCGAAAACCGGTTCTTGGCTTCAAAAATAGGCATGGATTTCATAGCTAGCTCATTCACATAACATAGATAGCCTGATTATTGTCTGGCCGATGGCTTTGTCAAGACAAAAGGGGCACCCATCAGCCAGTCCTCCAGCCACAAACCTTGTACAGCCCCGGAGACAATTTCCTTCCAACTGCGAATGAGTACCTATAAAAGTCAGAGGGGCTATGCCTCGAGCATGTCAACGACACCTATCAGCCGCTGCGCAATGCTACAACGCTAGACCTGACCCTGCCCTAGACCCCGCCCTAGGGCTGCAGACAATCCCCTTCCACTCAGGAATGAGTCGATATAAAGTGGTAGCGACTACCCCTCGCGCATGTAAGCGACGTCTATCAGCCACTGGAGTCTTGAAGATGAGCCTGACTATCGAACAAATCGCCGAAGAAGCCCTTGCACTTCCCAGCGAAGCGCGCGCCTTACTTGCCGATCGCCTTGCTGAAAGCCTTGACCCTCTGGAGGACGTCTATATTCGGCAGCTTTGGGCAACCGAGGCGCGCACCCGTCGCGATGAAGTCAGAAGTGGCGCAGTCGAAACCATCCCCGGCGAAGAGGCCCTGGAACGTGTACGGAACTCCGTCGCTCGATGAAATTCGAGTTTCACCCGGAAGCGTTAGCCGAATACCAAGAAGCCGCCCGCTATTACGCAGGATGCCAAAAAGGACTGGAGCTCCGGTTCATGGCCGCCGTAGAACATGCAATAAAGCAGATCGTTGAAACGCCTAACCGTTGGCCAGTGCTCGATGACGAAATTCACCGCTGTCTGACCCGCGTCTTTCCTTATGCCGTGCTTTACTCGATTGAACCCGATTACATCCTGATCGTCGCGCTCATGCATAGCCACCGAAAACCCGGATATTGGCAAAAAAGAATCCCGAACCCGGCAAGCTGACAGGCCGCCATCCTCAAGGCGAGTTTGAAGATTGATCGCCGCGGGGGCGCAAAGCCCACAGGATGAGGAACCCCGCCACGGGGGCAATCCGGCCGTGGCGCACCGCGGACAGTTGATCGCCGCGAGCACCCTAGCCAGGCGCGAGGGAGCGCCCCCCGCAAAATCATCCCGGTTTTTGGCGGGAGGAAAAGCGCAGCGCCTTCCGCCAATCAGCCGTAACGCAACGGCACAGCCCCCACGCCATGCTACAAAACTAGACCTGACCCCACCCTAGATTGAATGCCACAAAGCCAGCCCCGGGTCCTTGATGGGTGATCCCGATTCTTCGCCTCCGGTTTTTGGTAGGGAGGAAAAGCGCAGCGCCTTCCGCCAATCAACCATACCGCAACGGCACAGCGCCGGCGCCATGCTAAAAAGCTAGACCTGACCCCGCCCTGGACGGCCGGATCCGGGCGTGACCCGATCTCTTTCGTTCCCATATTCTTTTCTGGGGCCAGCTTGCATTTTTATATCCGAACCAGTATATACAAGCCATGAAACCACTACGATTCCTTGGGGACTCGCTCAAGTGCTTGCGGGATTTCCCCGAGGACGCCAGGCAGGATG
>JBAPWR010000485.1:0-6728 GCA_049283775.1 Thiobacillus sp. | reverse complement strand
CGCCGTTTTCCTCGAACATCGCGTAGGCGTCGGCCGACAGCACTTCCGCCCACTTGTAGCTGTAGTAGCCCGCAGCGTAGCCGCCGGCGAAGATATGCGAGAAGTTGTTGGGGAAGCGGTTGTAGGCCGGCGGGATGATCACCGCCACCTGGCGGCGGATGTCGTCGATCAGGTCCTGCGCGGTGCGGTCGCCGTTGGGGTCGAAGTCGTCGTGCAGGTGCATGTCGAAGCTGGCGAATTCGATCTGGCGCAGCGTCTGCAGGCCGGCCTGGAAATTTTTCGCCGCCAGCATCTTGTCGAACAGTTCCTTGGGCAGGGGCTCGCCGCTGTCGACGTGGGCGGTCATGTGCTTGAGCACGTCCCACTCCCAGCAGAAGTTCTCCATGAACTGGCTTGGCAGCTCGACTGCATCCCATTCGACGCCGTTGATGCCGGAGACGCCGAGTTCCTCGATCTGCGTCAGCAGATGATGCAGGCCGTGGCCGGTCTCGTGGAACAGGGTGATGACTTCGTCGTGGGTGAACAGCGCCGGTCTCTTGCCCCCGTCGGGGGTCTCGCCGACCGGCCCCGAGAAGTTGCAGTTGAGATAAGCCACCGGCGTCTGGATCGCCTCGCCCTTGCGACGCCGGGTGATGACGTCGTCCATCCACGCGCCGCCGCGCTTCGAGGCGCGCGCGTAGAGATCGAGATAGAACTGGCCGACCCGCTGCCCGCTGTGGTCGCTGATGGTGTAGAACTTGACGTCGGGATGCCACACCGGCGCAGTGTCCTGGCGGATGTGCAGGCCGTAGAGCGTCTCGACCAGCTTGAACAGACCGGCCAGCACCCGCGGCTCGGGAAAGTACTGCTTCACTTCCTGATCGGAAAAACTGTAGCGCGCGACCCGCAGCTTCTCCGAGACGTAGGCGTTGTCCCAGGCCTGCAGCTCGTCAATGCCGAGCTCGTCGCGGGCGAAGTCCTTGAGTTCAGCGAAGTCCTTCTCGGCGTAGGGCCGGGCACGCTGCGCAAGCTCGTCGAGGAAATGCAGCACGTCGGCCGGCTTGTCGGCCATCTTCGGCGCCAGCGAGACCTCGGCGTAGCTGTTGAAACCCAGCAGCTGCGCGGCTTCGCGCCTGAGCTTGAGGATGGCGGCGATGAGCGGCGTGTTGTCGAGCTCCGGCTTGCCGAATTCGGAGGCGCGGGTGACGTAGGCACGATAGAGGATTTGCCGCAGTTCACGGCTGTCGGCGTACTGCATCACCGGCAGGTAGGACGGCATCTGCAGGGTGAATTTCCAGCCGCTGGTACCGGCCGCTTCGGCCGCGGCGCGCGCGGTTTCCAGCACGTCCTCGGGAATGCCGGCCAGCTCGTCCTTGTCGTCGATGATGAGCGCGTAGTCGTTGGTGGCGTCGAGCAGGTTTTCCTCGAACTTGGCCGACAGCTTCGCCAGTTCCTCCTGCAGGTCGAGGAAGCGCGCCTTCTTGTCGTCGGGCAGTTCGGCGCCGCCGAGGCGGAAGTCGCGCAGCTCGTTGTCGACGATCTTCTTGCGCGCGTCGGACAGGGCGGCGTAATCGGGGCGCGCCTTGAGCGCCTTGAATTTCTTGAACAGGCCCTCGTGCTGGCCCAGTTCGGCGAAATACAGGGTGATCTTCGGCAGGTTGGCGTTGTAGGCCTCGCGCATTTCCGGGGTGTCCATCACCGAATGCAGGTGCGACACCTGGCCCCAGGCACGGCCGAGCTTTTCGTTGGCGTCGTCGAGCGGGGCGACGAAGTGCTGCCAGTCGGCCTCGGTGGTCTCGGCCACCGCATGTGCGACCGCGGCGCGGCATTCGGCCAGCAGCTGATCGACGGCGGGGGTGACGTGTTCCGGGCGGATGTCGGCGAAGTGCGGCAGGCCGGAGAAATCGAGCAAAGGGTTCATGGCGGACGATTCGGGGAATGGACAGGGAATTATACTTTCGGCTTCGCTGCTGAATTTTCAACCCCATGACAGACAAGGTTTATGACAGCCCGCTGGCGCCGCATCACGGCGTCGATCCGCAACTCGGCCCCGGCGCCTGGGTGCACCCGCGCGCCACGGTCATCGGCGAGGTCAGGCTCTGCGCCGACGCATCTGTGTGGCCGGGCGCGGTGATCCGCGGCGACGTGAACAGCATCACCATCGGCGAAGCGACCAACATCCAGGATGGCAGCGTGCTGCATGTCTCGCACAAGACCGCGGCCGACCCGGCCGGCGGCCCGCTCGTCATCGGCGCGCGGGTCACAGTGGGCCACACGGTGATCCTGCACGCCTGCACCATCGAGGACGAATGCCTGATCGGCATGGGTTCGATCATCCTCGACGGCGCCGTGGTCAGGAAAAACGTGCTGCTCGGCGCCGGCTCGCTGGTGTCGGAAGGCAAGGTGCTGGAGTCCGGCTATCTCTACCTCGGGCGGCCGGCCACGGCGGTGCGCGTGCTGAGCGAAGAAGAAATCGCCTATTTCAACTATTCCGCCGAGCATTATGTAAAGCTCGCGCGTTCCTATTCCTGAACCCTGATCCGATGAAACTGGCCAAGCCGCTCTTGATCACCGCCGCCGTCGTCGTCCTGGCTGCTGCGTTGGCCTTCGCCCTGCTGCACAAGCCGCTGGCACCGGCGGTCACCTTCACCAACTTGCAGGGTGAAACCTTCGAGCTCGACGACCTGCGCGGCCAGGTGGTGCTGGTGAATTTCTGGGCCACCAGCTGCCGCGCCTGCGTCGAGGAAATGCCCGACATGATCGAGGTCTACCGCGAATACCAGGGGCGCGGCTTCGAGATCGTCGCCGTGGCGATGGGCTTCGATCCGCCCAACCGTGTGCTGAACTTTGCCCAGACCCGGCAACTGCCGTTTCAGGTGGCGCTCGACGTCAACGGCGATCATGCGCGCGCCTTCGGCAACGTCCGCGCCACGCCGACTTCCTTCATCGTCGGCCGCAACGGCAGGGTGCTTCAGCACCGGGTCGGCGTGATCGATTTCGTCAGCCTGAGAGCGCTGCTCGACAAGGAGTTGTCATGATGCGGATGCTTGCCACGACCCTCTTGATGCTGGCGCTGACCGGCTGCGGCAGTGCCAGCGAGGCGGCCAGGCAGCCGGCGCCGGCACAGGGAACTGCCGCCACCATCCCCGCCGCGCCGGTGCCGCCCCCGCCGCCGATTCCCGAGGAAGACGCCATCGTCTGTCCGGCCGACGTCAAGCTCTGCCCCGACGGCAGCTACGTCAGCCGCAATCCCGCCAAACGCTGCGAATTCGATCCCTGCCCGGGGGAGCGCTGACCCGCCAGCGCTGGTAAGCTTCGCGCTTTGATTTTTGGGTAGTGCAGCAATGGCGCAATACGTTTATTCCCTCAACCGCGTCGGCAAGATCGTCCCGCCGAAGCGGCAGATCCTCAAGGACATCTCGCTGTCCTTCTTCCCTGGCGCAAAGATCGGCGTGCTCGGCCTCAACGGGTCGGGCAAGTCGACGCTGCTGCGCATCATGGCGGGGATCGACAAGGACATCGAGGGCGAGGCCATCCCGATGCCGGGCATTCGCATCGGCTACCTGCCGCAGGAGCCGCAGCTCGATGCCACGCATACGGTTCGCCAGGCGGTCGAGGCAGGCCTCGGCGAGACCGTCGCAGCTAAGAACCGCCTCGACGAGATCTACGCCGCCTACGCCGAGCCCGACGCCGACTTCGACGCGCTGGCCGAGGAGCAGGCCAAGTGCGAAGCGATTCTCGCCACCGCCGGCGCCGATACCGACACGCAGATGGAAATTGCTGCCGACGCATTGAGATTGCCGCCGTGGGACGCGACCATCGGCAACCTGTCCGGCGGCGAGAAGCGCCGCGTCGCGCTGTGCCAGCTGCTGCTGTCCAACCCCGACATGCTGCTGCTCGACGAGCCGACCAACCACCTCGACGCTGAATCGGTCGACTGGCTGGAGCAGTTCCTGGTGCGTTATCCCGGCACCGTGGTGGCGGTGACCCACGACCGCTATTTCCTCGACAACGCCGCCGAGTGGATCCTCGAGCTGGATCGCGGCCACGGCATTCCGTGGAAAGGCAACTACACCAGCTGGCTGGAGCAGAAGGAGGCGCGGCTGGAAACCGAATCCAAGCAGGAAGCCGCGCGCATCAAGACCATGAAGCACGAGCTCGAATGGGTGCGGCAGAACCCCAAGGCGCGCCAGGCCAAGTCGAAGGCGCGTCTGGCGCGCTTCGAGGAACTGAATTCGGCCGAATACCAGAAACGCAACGAGACCCAGGAAATCTTCATCCCGGTGGGCGAGCGGCTGGGCGACAAGGTGATCGACCTGCATCACGTGACGAAGTCCTTTGGCGACCGCCTGCTGATCGATGACCTGAGTTTTTCGGTTCCCCCCGGTGCCATCGTCGGCATCATCGGTCCCAACGGCGCCGGCAAGTCGACCTTCTTCAAGATGATTACCGGCCAGGAAAAACCGGATTCCGGCGAAATCGAGATCGGCCAGACGGTCAAGCTCGCCTACGTCGACCAGAGCCGCGATGCGCTGGTGGCCGACAAGACCGTATTCGACGAAGTGGCCGAAGGCCGCGACATCCTCACCGTCGGCCGCTACGAAATCCCGTCGCGCGCGTATCTCGGGCGCTTCAACTTCAAGGGCGGCGACCAGCAGAAACACGTCGGCAATCTCTCCGGCGGCGAGCGCGGGCGGCTGCATATGGCAAAGACATTGATCTCCGGCGGCAACGTACTGCTGCTCGACGAACCGTCTAACGATCTCGATGTGGAAACCCTGCGCGCGCTGGAAGATGCCCTGCTGGAATTCGCCGGCTGCGTCCTGGTGATCTCGCACGACCGCTGGTTCCTCGACCGCATCGCCACCCACATCCTCGCCTTCGAGGGCGACTCGCAGGTGACGTTCTTCCCCGGCAACTACCAGGAATATGAAGCCGACAAGAGGAAGCGCCTCGGCGAGGAGGGCGCCAAGCCCAAGCGCATCCGCTACAAGCCGATCAGCCGCTAGTGGGAGGCGTTTCGCGCTGATGCCGGATCGCCATGACGATGACTGTGTCGGCCATGGCGTCGAATTTATAGAGGGCGATATAGCCAGTGCGGCCGCGTGAAATGATCAATTCGCGGTAGCCGTATTCTGTTTTTCTGCCCACCAGCGGGTGGCTCTTCAGGATATTCAGGCCGGACGACAGGATTTCACCGGTCTCCCCGGCCGATACCGGATCGTCAGCCAGCAGAAATTCGGACAGGCGCTCGATGCCCACAACAGCGCCGGGCGAAAAAACCAGACGGGTCACCGGCGCGGTGACAACTTGACTGGCTTGGGACGTTTGGCAGGTTTGCCCGAGAGTTTGTCGCGGAAGTAAGCGAGCACCTCATCGCCTTCGTAAACCAGGCCGTATTCGGCGATTTCCTCTTCAGCAACGATTGCGGATTCAACGAAATCGCGCCGGCGTTCCTCCATATCCGTCTGCCTGGCCAAAGCCTCCACCATGAACGCATGCGGCGACTTGCCGGCGTGTTCGGCGGCGGCGACGATGCGAGCCTTCAGGTCTTCCGGCAGTTTGAGCGTGGTGGTGGCGGCCATGTTTGTCTCCGGTGAACGGGTAACACCATGGTAGCACCTGATTGGGTGAAGGGTGAAGGGTGAAGGGTGAAGGGGGCGGCGGATTGGGCTATGCTCGCCGGCAGACCAACTCAGGCCGCTGCCATGATCCTCGACACGCTCGCCAACGCCGACCGCTATCTCTCGCTGCATCCGCTGTTTCCGCGAGCCTTCGAATTCCTGCGCGGCACCGACCTGAACGCACTGGCACCGGGCCGCCATGTCATCGACGGCGAGTCCTTGTTCGCCATCGTCGAGGCCTGCCCCGGGCGCACTCGCGCCGAGGCGAAGCTTGAATGCCATCGCCGCTACATCGACATCCAGCTGGTACTCGGGGGCACCGACGAGATGGGCTGGAAGCCGCTCGGCGAGTGTCGTCAGCCCGTCTCAGAGTTCAACGTGGAAAGGGACATCCGCTTCTTCGACGACCTCCCGTCCAGTTGGGTGGCCACGCCGGCCGGCTCCTATTGCATCTTCTTCCCCGACGACGCGCACGCACCGCTGGTGAGCGACGGCCAGGTGCGCAAGGTGGTGGTGAAGATCGAGCAATAGCGAAGGCTGGCTGATCGCGACGGGGGCGTCGCTCCTACGAAAGTTGTAGGAGCCCCGCCCTCGGGGCGATCCGGTGGTAATTTCACCTTGGGCGGTTATTCGCGGTGATAGCGACTCTGTAGCGGCTTTACAAACGTAGCCTGCTCATTACGGGAGATCCTACGAAAGTTGTAGGAGCACCCGCAGGGGGTAGGCCGGGGTTGTCCCCGCGAGGGGGAGGCCGTGGTTGTAAGCCACTGAAGTGGCAACAACCGCACACTAAGCTGCTAAAGCAGCAACAACCCCGCTCCCGCACCCTCGGGGCGAAGCCTTTCCAAAATCCAGGAGAACCGCAATGGCCACAGATCCCGACTGCCCCCACGGGAAGAATCTGCGCCGAGGACGCGTCTCTCTCACTGGACAGGTTTATCACATCACCACCGTTACCCTGAATCGAGAACCTGTCTTTTCCGAGTTACGCAACGCGCGTTTTTTGATCAACACCCTGCGCCAGTCCCAAGTCCGTGATGAGGCATCGACGCTGGCATTCGTGGTCATGCCCGATCACCTGCACTGGTTGATGCAGTTGGGCGATGGTCAATCGCTATCGCGGGT
>JBAPWR010000484.1:0-3266 GCA_049283775.1 Thiobacillus sp. | reverse complement strand
CTCCCCAACCCTCTCCCCCAAGGGGGCGAGGGAGCGATTCAAGCAACCGTCACACCCCTCCCCCGCTCGGCGTTCTCCCCTCTCCCGCTCGCGGGAGATAACCAGCGACTTGCCCGCTTGCGGGCTTAGTCGAGTGGCTAGTAGTTTCATCAGGGTTGGGGAGAGGGAGTTCGCGTGCGGCAGCAGCGATCAGCGCCTGGAACAGGTCGATCTCGTAGTTGGAGTGGACGTGCTGCATCACCGCGGAGATGCGCTCGAGGCCCATGCCGGTGTCGACCGAGGGCTTGGGCAGCGGGTGCATGGTGCCGGATTCGTCGCGGTTGAACTGCATGAACACGTTGTTCCAGATCTCGATGTAGCGGTCGCCGTCCTCGTCGGGTGAGCCGGGCGGGCCGCCGGCGACCTCGGGACCGTGGTCGTAGAAGATCTCGGTGCAGGGGCCGCAAGGCCCGGTGTCGCCCATCGCCCAGAAGTTGTCGGAAGCGTAGCGTGCGCCCTTGTTGTCGCCGATGCGGACGATGCGCGCCGCAGGTACACCGACCTCGTTGGCCCAGATGTCATAGGCCTCGTCATCCTCGGCATAGACCGTTACCCACAGCTTGTCGGTCGGCAACTTGAGCACGTCGGTGAGGAATTCCCAGGCGTACTTGATCGCCTCGCGCTTGAAGTAGTCGCCGAAGCTGAAGTTGCCCAGCATCTCGAAGAAGGTGTGGTGGCGTGCGGTGTAGCCGACGTTCTCGAGGTCGTTGTGCTTGCCGCCGGCGCGCACGCAGCGCTGCGACGATACCGCGCGGGTATAGGGTCGCTTGTCCTGACCGGTGAAGACGTCCTTGAATTGCACCATGCCGGCGTTGGTGAACAACAGAGTGGGATCGTTGCCCGGCACCAGCGGACTGGACGGCACGATGGTATGGCCCTTGGAGGCGAAGAATTCAAGGAAGCTCTGGCGGATGGCGCTGCTTTTCATGGTGTTGTAATGGCGTTGTGCGTGGACGGCGGGCAAAAAAGGATTGTATCCGCTAAAGTTCTGCGATTACAGGCGGCAAAGGCAGGGAAAATGGACGAAAACGCGGTGATCGCAGCGATGCGGGAATGGATCGAGAAGGCCGTGATCGGCCTCAACTTGTGCCCCTTCGCCAAGGCGGTCTACGTCAGGAACCAGGTGCGCTTCGTGGTCAGCCAGGCGCCGCATCTGGACGGATTCCTCGAGGATCTCGACCGCGAACTCGATTTTCTCGCCGCCGCGAATGCTGACGAGATCGACACGACGTTGCTGATCCACCCCACGCTGTTGCAGGATTTCCTCGATTTCAATGATTTCCTGCAGATTGCCGAGTCTGCGGTGGGCGATCATGGGCTGGAAGGTGTCATCCAGATTGCCAGTTTTCACCCGGCTTTCCAGTTCGAGGGAACCGAGCCCGACGACATGGGCAATTTCACCAACCGGGCGCCGTTTCCCACCCTGCACTTGCTGCGCGAGGCGAGCATCGAGCGCGCGGTGGCGGCGTTTCCCGAAGCCGAAACCATCTACCAGCGCAACATCGAGACCCTGAAAGCATTGGGCAGCGAGGGCTGGCGCGCCTTGTGGCGCGAAACCTGAAGGCTGTCGGACTCCGACCGGGCGCGGCCTATTGGACCATTCCGCAATCGCTTCCCAGAGGCGATCATTCAGCCTTTCCATCCAGGCCGAGCCACCATGTCCAGACAATCGAGCATCCTTGAACTGCGCAATGCGCTGTCGTCGGTCATCGTCGGCCAGCAGAATCTGCTCGACCGGCTGATCATCGGCCTGCTGGCCGACGGTCACGTGCTGGTCGAAGGTCTGCCGGGGCTGGCCAAGACGACCGCGGTGAAGACGCTGGCCGCCGCCATCCACGGCAGCTTCCGCCGCATCCAGTTCACTCCCGACCTGCTGCCCGGCGACCTGACCGGCACCGACGTCTACCACGAAGGCCAGTTCGAGTTCATCGAGGGACCGCTGTTCCACGAGATCATTCTCGCCGACGAAATCAACCGCGCACCGGCCAAGGTGCAGGCCGCGCTGCTCGAGGCGATGCAGGAACACCAGATCACGGTGGGCGGCGTGACGCGCCCGCTGCCGCCGCTGTTCATGGTGATGGCGACGCAGAATCCGCTCGAGCAGGCCGGCACCTACCCGCTGCCGGAGGCGCAGCTCGATCGGTTCCTGCTGCATGTGTCGCTCGACTACCCCAGCGACATCGAGGAGCTCGACATCCTGCGTCGCGACCGCGCACATGCGGCGAGTGCCGGCCATGTGCCGGTGACGGCGGTGATCGATACCGCCACCGTGCTGGCGGCGCGCGCGGAGGTGCAGCAGGTGCACGTCGCGGATGAGGTCGAGCGCTACATCGTGGCCCTGGTGCGCGCCACCCGTGCGCCGGGCGAATGGCGCGCCGACTGGGCCAACGCGGTGGACGTCGGCGCCAGTCCGCGCGCCTCGCTCGCCCTGCTGCACGCCTCGACCGCGGCTGCCTACCTGCACGGTCGCGACTACGTGACGCCGGACGACGTGCGTGAACTGGCCGGCGACTGCTTGCGCCATCGCATCACCCTCAGTCTCGACGCACGCCTGCAGAAGCTCGACCGCAACGCTTTCATCGCTGGCCTGCTCGAGGCCGTGCCCGCGCCGTGAGGCTGGTGAGACTCAGGGACTGGATGCGCGGGCATGCTGCGCCCGATGCAGGGGCGCCGCTTCACGCACCGCTGATCGTGGCGGCCGACATCGCCGCGCTTGCGGCGCAGGCCAGCCTGCTGACGGCACAGCCGCTGCGTGAAGTCCACGACCACCATGCCGGCGACTGGGCCTCGCGCTGGCTCGGGCGCGGGCTGGATTTCGAGGAGTCGCGCCTGTACAGCCCCGGCGACGACATCCGCGACATGGACTGGCGCACCACCGCGCGCACCGGCCGCGCCCACCTGAAAATCTACCGCGAGGAGCGTCAGCCGCTGGTGCATCTGGTGGTGGATCGCGGCGCGACGATGCGCTTCGGCACACGCCGCCGCCTCAAGGTCGCGCAGGCCGCAAGGGTCGCGGCGGTGCTGGCCTTTGCCGCTGTCGGACACGGCGGGGTGATCGGCGCCACGCTGTGGGACGATCAGGACGAAACCCTGCCGGCACGCCACGGTCGCCTGGCGGCGCTCGGCCTGATCGGCCAGGCGGCGGCACCGTGCCCGCCGGTTGCCGACCCCGCTCCGACCGACGCCCTGCAGCATGCCGACCGTCTCGCCGCGCTGGAGGCCAGCCT